>DATLVW010000730.1:0-4173 GCA_035577085.1 Thermoanaerobaculia bacterium | reverse complement strand
GCGTGGCTCGCGGAGCTCTTTCCGCGCGCTACATTCGTCGGCGCCGATCTCGAGGAGCCGCACCTGGAGCGGGCCAGGACTCGTTGCGCCGTGTTCGGAGACCGCGTCCGCTTCGAGATCGCGGATGCGATGGCGTTGCGGTATCCCGACGCGAGCTTCGACTTCGTCGTCTGCCGGCACGTCCTTCAAGCGGTCCCCGATGCTGCCAAAGTACTCGCAGAGATCGCGCGCGTGCTGCGCCCCGGCGGCCGTGTTCACCTCATTGCCGAAGACTACGGCATGCTTCTCTGCCATCCGACGAACCTCGATTCCGATGGCTTCTGGCAACGCTTTCCGCCGCGAATGAGTGCCGGCTTCGGCAGCGATCTGCACGTCGGCCGTAAGACCTTCACACTCCTCCACGACCTCGGCATGACCAACATCGCCGCCGACTACATCGTGGTCGATACGCTTCGGGTCGACCGCGAAGTCTTTGCCCGCATCTGGGAAGCATGGCGCGACGGCTATACCGATGCGCTGGTCGAGCATTCGGGCGCATCGCGCGATGAGATCGACCAGCGCTGGCGCGAGATGATCGACTGTGTGCGTGACCCCCGCGGGTACGCCCTGTGGCAGGTTCCGGTGTGGACGGCCGCAAAAGCGGGGTAGGGAAGAGCCCGCCATGAGACACTCCTAGAGTTAGGAGGAATCGAATGAAAGCACGTGCCATTCTCAAGCGAATCGTCCCCTTGACCATCCTGCTCACGATGACCGCCCTGAGTTGCGGCAAGGAAGAGCCGGTCCCTGCCACAACGTCTTCGACGACATCATCCTCGGCCACTGAGAAAGCTGTCGCCAAGCCGCAGGTGGCGGTCGGATCGACCGCGTGGCAGGTTCCCGTCGACGTCACTCCGACTCCGCCGCCCAATCCTCCCCAGGCCAACTATCTCGACCTCGGCTGGCAAACCTTCGTCGCGCTCAGTTGGCCCGCTCTCTCTCCCACGTCGGGCGGCGTCAACGGCCAGCCCGACACGACTTCGACGATCGGCGCCACCGCCGCCAACGGCGCGTTCGTTCCGACTGTCTGGAGCACCTATCGCGATGTCGCCACGATCATGTTGAACAATGGCACCGATCCCGGAGCTTCGTATACCCAGGCCGTCACGATTCCCAGCGGCTGTACGCCGATCGGGAGCAATCCCGTGGCGCCCGGCTTCCAGCCGATGTTCATCGATGGATCATCGTTTCCGAATGCCACCATCGTCCGCGACTACATCAATCAGGCGACCGACAATCCGCTTGTCGATCAGAAGGGTTGGTACACCCTCACCGACATGAGGATCGATCAGTCGGAATACAACTACATTCACCAGAACGCCTACTACCTCGGTGCCAATCAGGCGGCAGCCTACTCCAGCAAAGGTCAACTGCAGCCATTCCCGCGGACCGGTCAGGAACCCACGCTTCCACCGAATCCGCCGTATGCGCAGTACGGCGCGCTCGAGGTGAAGGCGGCGTGGCGCGTGCTGGATCCAACCAGCGACAAGGCTGTGATTCCGCGGTACTACACGCAATGGGGTTACTTCATGCAGCCTGACGGAAAGACCTGTCAGGGGCCTGCGCTGTTCGGACTGATCGGATTGCACATTCTGCGTCTGACGCCATCGACCGGCGGTACGTGGTTCTGGGCCAGCTTTGAACAGGTCGATAACACCATGCCGCCGTCGGGAATCCCGGCCACGCTCGCGGCTCCAGGCACGCCCAACGGCAACTGCACGAGCGCGTACAACGTCGGCCCCCCGGGCGTCACCGGCAACATTCCCTGGAACAACACGAACAAGCCCAACAATCTCTGCCAGGTCACGCCGATTCCATCGGATGTGCAACAGGCCAACACCACATGGCAGGGCAAGCTGGCCGGGACGGTCTGGCAGTACTACCAGATGGTGAACACGCTGAATCCGTGTCCGAACGGCGCGTCGGGCTGTGCGACCTTCCCGCCGATCTACGACACAACCAATCAGGTGAATACACCGATCTTCGCCAACACGGCGATCGAGAGCTATTTCCAGGACCACACGTGTATGGATTGCCACGGTGGTGCAGACGGGGATGGCGCTCCCACCAAAATGACAGCAACAAACCAGATCTTCACGTTCGTTCTCCAAAACGCCTACTATCCGCCGACATCAGCAGCGGCTACCGCTGCGCACACGTCCTTCAAGAACCTGTTCAAGAACCCGCCCCACAGCAAATTGGTCGGGGCTCCCGCCGCGAAGAAGTAAGTCTCTCGTGAGGCACGGGGAGGGTGCTCCCCGTGCCTTGCTTGCTCTTCTCAGATCGTCAAGGTGCCGGATGAATTCAAGGTGAGTTTGCGATACGATTCGTCTCTCACATACAAAAGGAGATGAGTCATGAAATTCGCACCTGCGGTGCTTGGGCTGTCTCTCCTCTGCTCGTGTACCTTCACGCACACCTACCAGTTGCGCGATACGCAACCGCCGATCGCCGCGATCACGCTCGAACAACTGGAAAAGCGTGCCGACCTGCGCGACGAAAAGGGCAATAACCTCGGTTGTGCCGACCCGGTGTTTCGGAAACAGTCGATCGAATACTTCAAGAACGCCCGCGGCGGCCAGTTTTCGGTGGGAACGATCGAGCTCAGCGACGATGGTCACGTCAAGGATGACGATCAGGAGGCGCAGGTTCTGGCCGACATCGATCGAGTGGCAAACGGCAGCCACGGCCTGATTCTCGTCACCTTCGTGCACGGCTGGCATCACCGGCCGAAGGTCTGCGACAACAACATCGCCTGCTTTCGGCGAGTGCTCTACGCACTCAGCATTTCCGAGCAACGGCCGGTTTACGGCGTCTACATCGGCTGGCGGGGCGATTCGATCAAGGGCAGTACTCCACGGACCTCGTTTCTTTCGGCACTTTCGTTCTACGAGCGAAAGAACACGGCGCACCTCATCGGACATGAGGGCGGGCGAGAACTGCTCCAGAAACTGAACGAGCACTACAAGAATCTCAACGACAAGTTCCGTACCGCGGATGTGCCGCACCCGGTGACGATGGTGACGGTGGGCCATAGTTTCGGCGGCGCGCTCGTTTACTCCGCCGTCGAAGCGACGCTCGTCCGGGAGCTGAAGAGACGCGAGGTGAACCAGTCAGGCAAGGTCGCGTTGGAGACCGACCACGTCGTCGGCCGGCCGGCTGAAGATGGCCAGCCTCTGCCGATCCGGCCCGGTATCGGAGATCTCGTCGTACTGCTGAATCCCGCGTTCGAGGCGCGGCGGTACACCATCTTTGCCGAGGACTTGAAGAATGGGAAAAGCCATTACCGGAACGATCAGCTTCCGGTGCTCCTGACGGTGGCTTCGGAGGGCGACAACGCTGTGGGTATGGCGTTTCCTGCCGGCCGTACGCTCTACTTCCTCCTCCATCCCTGGAGGTATCGCGGCATGGAAGACGTGATCGGACAGGGCCACTACGATCCGCAGACGACGCACAACCTGGTGCTGACGGACGCCGCCGGGACTCAGATCTACCCGAAGCCGGAAGCCAAGGTGACGACCTACGACGCGTCGCCGGAAGACATCAAGCGCTGCGACCTGCACCCGGACGACGGCGACTTCAGCACGTGTGAGTGTGAGTACCCGGTCCCGACGACCCTCGAGGAAGCACTCGGCAACAACATGACGTTCGTTTCGCAGGGCCGAGGCGCTGTGAAGACTGGTCCAAACGAAAAGGTCGCTCTGCAGGTGCGCAACGGCGTCCAGTGGGATGAGCATTCACCGTTTCTCGTCGCGCGCGTATCAGCGTCCATCGTCCCCGCGCACAGCGACATCTATACACCGCGCTTTGTCACGTTCCTGGCCGGCTACATCCACGAGTTCCTCAAAGAGGCCGAGACGCATAAGCCGTCATCCAACGTGGCCGCAGCGTCGACGTCACCGTGACGTGTTCCGGCAACTGCGGTGCCTCGGCTGAACCATTCCGAGGCACCGCGATCCGGCACAAATTCCGACTCTGCGCTTACGCGTTCGCGACTTTGCGAAGGATGTTCTGCACGTTGTCGACAGAGTCTTCGACCACGTCTCGTACCTTCTCGGTCACGTCGGCTACCTTCCTCTGCATTCGTTTCCCGGTCATCGGCGCGTAGAGAAGGGCCACCGCCGCACCGGTGAGAGC
>DATLVW010000729.1:0-9518 GCA_035577085.1 Thermoanaerobaculia bacterium | reverse complement strand
GGCGGCGGCAGCGCCACGCTGGTCGTCGTACCGCAATCGCAGATCCCGCTGTTTTCGCACACGGCATTGCTCCTGCTCACGATCGCGCTTGGTGCCGCCGCGTTGAGCCGCCTCGGGCGCTGATTTTCCGACACGGAAGTGCTGCCGAAGCAAAGGCAACCACAGAGACACAGAGAACACAGAGGGGATCTCCGTGACCTCTGTGTCTCCGTGGTGACCGGCTTTTCAAGTTGACTCACTTGCAGGTTTTTGGGACCGCCGCCGATCAGTTACGATTTGATCTTGCGGGCTCTCGATTCGAAACTCTTCGTGATTCGCGCTGACCTTGGGCCACGCGCGCCGCGCGACTACCGGCTCGATGTTCCCGCGATGCGAGGCTTCGAGGGCATTGAGTTTCGAAAGCCGGTGACGTTCTTCGTCGGCGAGAACGGGTCCGGCAAGTCAACGATCATCGAAGCGCTCGCTGTCGCGGCGGGGTTCAATGAAGAAGGCGGCTCGAGGAACTTCCGGTTCGAGACCGTGCGCCGCGACGAGGAGGGCGAACGACCGCTGTTCTTCCACATCACTCGCTCGGCACGCTATCCCTCCGATGGCTATTTCCTGCGTGCCGAATCCTTCTTCAACGTGGCGACGGAGATCGATCGGCTCGGCGTAACCAGGGGCTACGGAGGCGTGTCGCTGCATGAGCAGTCTCACGGCGAAGCGTTTCTGGCGTTGCTGGTGAATCGCTTTCTTGGCGATGGGCTTTATATCCTCGACGAGCCCGAAGCCGCGCTCTCTCCTGCTCGCCAGCTCGCGCTACTAGCCCGCGTTCACGAGCTCGTCAAACATGGCTCACAGTTCCTGATCGCCACGCACTCGCCGATCGTAATGGCCTATCCCGATGCAACAATCCTTCTGCTGGACGACGGAATGCGCGAAGTAGCGTACGAGGAGACTGACCACTACCTCGTCACGAGGGACTTCCTGAACCATCGAAAGAAGATGCTCGATGAGCTGATGTCGTGATGCGTACAAAGGGGCGGGTTCGAGTCGGTCGTCATCTGCGTGGCGGCGCTTCAGCCATCCCCCGACGTTCGTTCCAGGCTAGCGACCCGTGGCGTGGTGCCGTGGCGTGATGATCCGGACATCTACGGTAGAAGTGTTGTTTGCGGGATTCGGATCTACTCTTGGTTGGCTCCTAGTGCTGTCGTAGTGCCTGACGGTTGCGAGGTGGTGCAGGGTCCCACTGGTGGCCAGGACGCGCACCCGCTCGCGGATCGTTGCGGACTCACCGACGGCGAGTGTCTCGATAAAGCACTCCTGCAGACCGCCGAGGTAACAGGCGCCGGAAGTGGTCGCAGCGGAGAGAAAGGCAGTGCCTGGTGTGCGTGGAATGTCGACGATGAATCCGTCGACGGCGGCCGGCCCAATGTTCGTGACAGTCGTAACGAAATCGATGAGATCGGTGGCCGAGGCACCCCCTGGTGCAGTCGTTTGCACGGTTAGATCGGCACGCGGCTCTCTGGTCGCAAAGGCCGCCACGATGTCCGATTGGCGCGAAACCTCAGCTTCGCCGCGAGTGGCAATCGCAGAAACACCAGGCACGGTGAAACCCGTGCCGAGCGTTGCCGTCCAGGAGGCATACCCAGTTGCGTCTGTGGTGACCGTGGTTGTGCCGAGTGATGGCAGGCCGAAGTCAGGACATGCTGTCGTTGCGGCAGCGAGTCCGATGCGGTAACGCGCGTTCGGCGTGCCCTGAAAAAGAACGCAGAACGTGATTGCTGTGGGGTCGGCGCGCGCGAAAGTGATTCGCGGGGGATCGATCAGCGGGCCACTCACAAATCCGCGAGCGTTGCAGGATCCAGCATTGTCCTCGAGATTTGCCAGCGCGAGGAGCAGCAGACCGTAACCGCGGCTGTTTGACACCGTGGAGCTCATCACGGTGTTGTGTGCGCCGATCACGACAATTCCATCGCCACCGTTCGCGAGCGGCCGGCTCGGCAATCCGAGGTTTAGCGGTGCGTCCCGGCCAATGTGCGCGTTGTTGAGCGTGTTTCCATCGCCGTCGATCCGGACACCCGAGCCGCCGTTGCCACCGACCCAAACGCCAGCTCCGATGGGAATGAAACAACCGTCCCCTTCTCCAAAACAAAAATCCGGGTCCTGCCCGCCAAGCCGGTTCCCGCTACCGGTGGATGTGATCCAGATGCCATTTGCGCTGTTCAAGGTCGCGGTCGTTGCCTCGATGAACGAATACCGGCCTTCGATGCGGATCCCGTTTTGGTTTCCGGTTGCGCTCACGAGCGCCAGGTCGGCGACGCCTCGGATCACAATGCCGTCGCCTTTGAAATTGTTCACATGAACGTCGTAGATAGAATCGTACTCGCTGTCGAGGACGAGTCCGTCGCCTGGCCCTGCTCCGCCGCCTTCCAACGTGACATGTGAGAGGTAGACGCCGCCAGTGATCGCAGGTAGTGGCGATGTCAGATGGACGACATTGCCGGTACCGTAGATGTAACCGCCGTCCGGGGAGACATTCGCCTGTTCGATCGCCCAGCGCAACGAGCCCGTGCCGCTGTCATTCGAGTTTGTGATGTTGAACTCTGCCCCATAGGCTCCGCCAGTGGCGGCAAGTACGATCATGACTAGAACGATAGGTTTCACAAAGAGAATCTCCTACTCGCTGATCCCCATCGCTTTCAGCATGAACGCCTGATCGGCGGCCGTTTCGCGCAGAGCGTCATAGCGTCCGGACGATCCTCCGTGACCCGCTCCCATGTTCACCTTGAGGAGCAGCGGGTTCGAGTCGGTCTTCATCTCGCGGAGCTTCGCCACGAACTTCGTTCCCTCCCAATACGGCACCTGGCTGTCGTTCAGTGAGACTTTCACCAGCATCGCCGGATACGCCTTCGCGGCGATGTTGTCGTAGGGGGAGTAGGTCTTGATGTAGTCGTACTCCTTCTTGATGTTCGGATTGCCCCACTCGAGGTATTCGCTCGTTGTCAGAGGGAGGCTGGCGTCGAGCATCGTGTTGATGACATCGACGAACGGTACTTGCGCCACGACTGCCTTGAACAACTGCGGGCGCATGTTCACGACGGCGCCCATCAGCAGTCCGCCGGCGCTGCCGCCCTGAATGACGAGCCGGTCGCTGGAGGTGTATTTGCTCTTGACGAGGTTCTCGACGACGTCGGTGAAGTCGGTGAAGGTGTTGCGCTTCACCATCATCCTGCCTGCCTCGCGCCACGGTTCGCCAAGCTCGCCGCCGCCGCGGATGTGGGCGATGGCGTAGATCACGCCGCGATCGAGAAGGGTCAGCCGGTTGGAGTTGAACGTCGGCCACGTTGGCGAACCGTACGATCCATACGCGTAAAGCAGCATCGGCCGCTTTCCGTCGCGAACGAGAGGTTTCTTGTAGACGAGCGAGACCGGAACCTTCGTCCCGTCCGCGGCCGTGGCGTAGATGCGCTCGGAGGCGAATTGCGAGGCGTCGTAGTTGGGAACCTCGAAACGCTTCAGCAGCGTGCTGGCATGCGTTCCCATGTCGTAGTCGAAGACCGAGCTTGGCGTCACGAGCGACTGATAGCGATAGCGCAGCGTCGCCGTGTCGAACTCCGGGTTGGTGTCGAGAAAGACGGAGTACACCGGCTCCGGAAACGCGATCGGCGTCGATTGGCCGCTCTTCAAATCGACCGTGCGGATGGTCTGCGAGCCGCCCTTCAGCTCCGACACCGCCATGTGGTTTTTGAAGAGATCGAAATCGTCGAGCTTCACATCGGCCCGCGCTGGGATGATCTCTTTCCAGTTCTTCATTTCCGGAGCGGAGTCCGGCGCGGTCACCAGCCGGTAGTTCTTCGCGTGATCGTTGGTGCGGATGTAGAAGAGGTCGCCGCGATGGTCGACGAAGTACTTGTGGTCGCTCGTGCGCGGAACGACGACCCGCAGCGCCTCGGCCGGTTTATTCGCGGGAAGGTAGCGAGCTTCCGATGTCGTCTTGCTCTGCGACTCGACGACGATGAAGGCCTTGTCGCGCGTTCGGAACGCGCCGATGTCGTAAAGCTCGTCGGGCTCGTGGAAGACCAGATCGTTTGCCGGCGTGCCGAGGACGTGGCGGTAGAAGCTGTCGGAGCGCTTGGTGACGGCGTCTTCGGTCACATAGAAGATCGTCTTGTTATCCGTCGCCCACATGACCGTGTCGACGCGCTCGATCTTCTCGGGAAGGAGCGTTCCCGTGCGGAGATCTTTGATGACAAGGGTGTACTGGCGATAGCCGGTGGTGTCGGTGGAGTAGGCGAGGAGGTTTCCGTCATCGCTGACCCGATAGGCGCCGAGCGACAGAAACTTCAGGCCTTTCGCCAGTTCGTTGAGATCAAGCGTGATCTCCTCGGCTGCATCGAGGCTCCCCTTCTTCCTCGCATAAATCGGGTACTGCTTCCCCTCCTCGGTGCGCGAGTAGTAGTAATACCCGCCGAGGAGATAGGGAACGTTGACGTCGGTCTGCTTCACGTGGCCGAGCATCTCGCCGTAGAGCTTCTGCTGCAGCGGCTGCGTGTCCGCCGTCATCGCCGCGGTGTAGGCGTTCTCCGCCTCCAGGTGCGCGATGACGTCCGGGTTGCTCTTCTCGCGCAACCAGAAGTAGTTGTCGACCAGCGTGTCGCCATGGATCTTCGTGACGTGAGGTTTCTTCACCGTCGCCGGCGGCGTCGGTACGGTCATCGCGGGCTCTGCAAACGCTATGTTGGACATCGTCAGTGCTGTGGCGGCGAGAAGGCTAACGCGAATTAGACGAATCACGTGCATGGAACGTCTCCTGTGGCCGCCGAGTATAGGGAAGAAGATTAAAACCATCACCACAAAGCCTCAGAGGGCACAGAGTTAACGTCTCAACTCTGTGACCTCAGTGTCTCTGTGGTGCATGGTTTTGGGGTGACCCAACTCACCCCTTCGTCTTGCGTTTCCTCGCCGGTTCGATGAGCGCCGTCGACGCGTGCTCGACATACGCCTGCACGTCTCGCGTTTGCCGGAGCCAGGGCGCGTCATTGTTGCGCAAGTGCACGCCACCGATGTACGCGCTGTACGCGAGCAGTGCCTGCTGTTGGGCGGCAGGTTCCGTCATTCCAAGTTCCTGATACGTGGCCGCGAGCAGTTTCAGTCTCCTGCTGGACACCTTTCGCAATGCCGCACCGATATCCGGCGACGGCGAGACAGCCAGAGCCAGGTAAAGCGATTGCGCTCTCTGCGCAGACATGGCTTCGGCAAACAGGGTCCGCAGACGCACGACCGAATCCTCGATCGTCCGGATCTGATCGAGCGTCTCTTTATCGAGCCGGTCCCATCGTGCGACCGCGCGGCTCACAAGGTCGTCAAGGCCGGCGAAATGCCAGTAGAAGCTGCCCTTGGTGACGTCGAGCGTGCGCGCCAGTTCCGGAATCGAAACCGCGGCGATACCGCGCGCGGCGATGACGTCGAGCGCCGCTTCCTCCCAATCCTCTGCCGTGCGGGTGGGAACGCCGAGACGCGTGTGAGTTGATTTGGTCATGATTGTTGGACCGCGTGTCGGGGGGTGGGGTGTTGGGAGTGGGGTGTGGGAATCAGTGTAACTGCGATGAAGGCGGCTACGCCTGCGATCACGCCGGCAGCATGCGCGAGCGGTAGTGGTGCGACCTCCGTCCAGAGATGGCCGGCGCCTGCCGTTTCTAAGGCCAGCTTGCCGATTGCGAGAGCGATCAGGGCGGCGCTGGTGTGGCGGTCGCTCGCCGATTGCCCGCGCAGAAGAGTAAGTGCCGACGCCACCCAAACGGCAAGAGCGAGGGCCGATGCGCCGCGGTACTCGTCGAAATGCGCACCTGCGAGCAGGGCCACGCTGATCATCGGCGCGAGGAGCGTCATCGACAGGAGGATCGAACGGCGGCTGCGACGATCGATGAGTGCGATCGGGACAGCGATCGCGATTGCATTGGTCAGGAAGTGCCGGAAGTCGTAATGAACGAGATGTCCGGTCCAGAGGCGCCAGATCTCGCCGTGCGCCGCGGCCGGCGTCAGCGCAAACAGTTCCGCGTTCATGACCACAATCTCCGCATCGCCACAACGAGCAGGAGCGACAGCGCCCAGAGACCGCCGATGCTTCCGCTCGTCCGGATCGACGTTCCCTGTTTATTGACGACGTCGACGTCGTTGCGCTCGCCGCTGATGATGTCCTGCTTGAACCGATCGGTCTCGCTGGAGAGGTTCGCCGAGAGGTCGGTCATCGCCATCGACAGACCTTTCACCGAGCGCTCCCGCATCGACTCGCTGACGTCCACCGCCGTCGAGTGTCCGGTGATCCGGCTCTGTCCGGGAGCCCGCAGAAGGAATCGCCGCGCAGGGACATAGAAGACCGCCGCGTCGATCAGCGTGCGCGTGTCGTTGTGATCGAGCGGAAGCACATACGCGCCGACGATGGAGAGATAGAGAAAGGAGACCGGATAAGGATCGCTCGACTGAAACTGATCGATCGAGACGAGCGCGATCACATCGACGCCGAACATCTGCGAGACCTGATCGAGATTCGCGAACCCACCTCCCGGCGTCAGATAGGTCGAAGGAATGACCACGACCTCCTTCACCCAATCCCGCGATTTGAACGCATCACGCAAGACGTTCAGCAGGCTCTTCTCCACGGTCCCCGGCAGCGCCGCGGTCCCTACCCCGTACGGCCCGTACGGCCCGGCCGCCGCCTCGGACGGCACAAACGCAATCCCCACCCGCAACGGCAACCGCAGCCGCACCCCCTGCGCCGAAGGCTGCGGCGCCTCCGTCGCCCTCGGATAGAGAAACGACATCAAATTGCTGCGCCGATGAACCTGACGCGCGAAACTGCATCCGAGCAACAAGACCAATCCGAGAAGGGCAGTGATGAAAATGCGGCGTGCCATGAGAGCCTCCAACTGTTCGTACCGTACTTGTCGGTATGGAAGATAAGTCGGCGGACGAAACTTGTCAATACCGATAGGTATGGAAGGTCCAAATGATCGCGCGCGTGAATTGGAGTGCGATTACCGAGGCCGCGGTGGAGTGAGGAGGGACCTTGCGGCCGCGATGTCACCGCGGTGGCGCCGAGCGTTTCTTCCTACGGTGAGCGGGCCGAGGACCTCGCATCTGGTCAACGACCTCGTCAACCGGTCCGCCGAGCGTCAGAGCGCCGAAAAGCCGGTCCACCGGATGATTCTTGTCAGATCCCTTACCCGCAACCGAACCTTCACGGGCTCCAATTGCCCAAGCGTTCCCGAGGTCGACTCAGGTTTTTCGCGTAGCTTCATGGGTACCTTTGATCAAACGCTCTTCATCCGCCAAAAGAGTGGCAGATCTTACCGCGGCAGCGAGGAGAGCTTGTCACGCGGGGACTACCTCATACCCGGCATCCGTTATACTCATCATCATGAGTAAGCGCCTTCAAGTCATCCTCGAAGATGGTGAGATGAAAGAGATCCGCACGATTGCCCGGCGCAGACGGATGACGGTCGCTGCGTGGGTGCGAGGCGCGCTTCGAGCGGCTAAGTCAGAGGAGCCCACCTCAGATCCGCAACGAAAAATGCACGCTCTTCGCGTGGCAACCTCCCATTCGTTTCCGACGGCGGACATCGAGGAAATGCTGGCCCAGATCGAGAAAGGCTACTCTGAAGGGTCTGAGTGATCTTCGTCGACTCGAATATCCCGATGTACCTGGTGGGATCTCCGCATCCCAATAAGATCGCCGCCGAGCAAACGGTCGCTGCGCTGGTCAGCCGGCGGGAGAAACTGGTTAGCGACGCAGAAGTGCTTCAGGAAATCCTTCATCGTTATGCGGCGATCAGCAGGCTCGACGCGATTCAGCCCGCCTTCGATGCCTTGCTTGGCCTGGTTGACGAGGTCTTTCCGATCGAGCCGGAAAACGTCCAGCGTGCGAAGACCGTCCTGTTAGGCAAGTACCGCTTGTCTGCGAGAGACGCCATCCACCTCGCCGTGATGGAACAGCATGGTGTCCAGCACATTCTCACCTTCGATCAAGGGTTCGACCGCTATCCAAATGTTCGAAGAGTCACAAACGCCTGACTCAGAACTGAAGTTGTTCCTCCGCTCTTCGCGTCTTCGCGCCTTCGCGTGAGCGCCTTCGCGTCAACACACCTATCACGCGAAGCCGCGAAGAACGCGAAGGGGAAGACAACGCACGAACGCTCAATCCTTCTCCGGAACCTCTGTCCCGAAATCCTGGCGGTACATCGCTCGCACTTCCTCCACGAATGGGATCAGGAGCTCGTGCCCAGGTCCCCGTTCCCTGACACTTTTTTCCGCTATGTAGTAGTGCTCCAGCACCTCGGCCAGTGCCGCATCACGGACATCCGCGAACGTCACAGGCTCGCCGGGGAATGAGTCCAGCGCGTCGAGCAGCGTCTGCAACTCGAAATACTCCATGGACTCTTCGTCGCCGAAGAGGAATGGGTCCGTGAAGGCCGTATCTTCGGAAGGGACGCGGGCGGGAGCGATGCCCTGCGCTAGCCGCTCTCTTCGGATCCTCGCCAGGATGTTGAGGAGGCCTGCCACTGGGATTTTCTCTTTGATCATCGAATCCTCCAAAATGCCGGGCGCGCCTCGATGGCACGCCCGGCTGACCAGGGTTATTGCTTTAGACGATCGGCGTGGACGAAGGTTCCGGGGCCTCCTCGGCCATCGGAGTGGGCAGCGGCACAGGTGGCTGTGTCTTGCGGCTGTGTCCCCGGCGGTTCGTCTTCCGCATGAGGGCTACGTGCGGCAGCAGATCGGCGTGCTGCGGCATCTTGATCAGCTTCTTGCTGACGGTGTAGGTCAGCAGAAGCGACTGGCCAAGGGTGTGCTTCATGGTCAGGACTGCTGAGGCGACGCCATCGAGCGTTGCCTTCAGCTCATCGCGGACCGTCGACCAGCGCGCAGCCGCCTCGGTGGCGGTCTGCAGCTCCTCGGCGGTCTGACCGACGGTCAATTGCACCGTCGCCGACGCGCCGACGGACTCGATCGCCGCCTGCACGAACTCCGGATTGAGACTCGACACCCGCCGCAGCGACTGTGCTGCCCGTACCGGCAACTGTCCGTAGTTGGGGATCTGGCTCCGCAGCGCGCGGAGTTGCTCCACCACCGACTCCGGCGTCACCGCCGGATCCTCTGCCGCCGACGCGGCGTTTGTTTGACTGACTTCATTGTTGTTGTTCACGGTGATCTCCTTTCTGCCCCGAAGGGCAATCGGTAATGGGACGGCGGTCGGGCTGTGTGCGCAATCCGGGCGCCGTTCCCGGGTGGAATGTCGAAGGGCGGCGTCGCAAACCGTCCGCCCGGCCTGCCCCCAAAGGTAGCGATCCTCGGGGGAACGGATGTTGTGACGAGGCTGGGGGAGCTAACGCGTCAACCCCACTTCTCGGGGATTCCGGCTCGCCATGGCTCAAGCTCGACGGAATCCCACCTCATTCAAGGCCGGTCCTCTACTTCCCACCGGTCTCTGGCTCGGGAATCGGACGCTATGACTCAGGCGTCGCCTCTGCGTGGCCGGA
>DATLVW010000728.1:0-2014 GCA_035577085.1 Thermoanaerobaculia bacterium | reverse complement strand
CCCCGTCATCTTCCTCACGGCAAAAGTTCAGGAATCCGACAGGCAGAGATTTATGCAGATGGGCGTCCGCGGAATCATCGCCAAGCCCTTCGACCCGCTCACCCTCGGCCAGCAGATCAAGACCCTCCTGTCCTGGAACTGAGCGTTTCCACGGTCACCGGAACATGAAGAACACCGCGCCAATGAGGCAAAGGCCGGCCCACAAGAAATTGAGGTTGACCGTCTGCTTCATGTAAAGGACCGCAAAAGGAACGAAGACGCAAAGCGTGACGACTTCCTGAATGACTTTCAACTGCATCAGCGAAAGCCGCTGGAAGCCGATGCGATTCGCCGGCACCTGCACCATGTACTCGAAAAACGCGATGCCCCAACTGATGGTGGCCGCGATATACCACGGCTTCAACGACAAGTTCCTGAGATGCGCATACCAGGCGAACGTCATGAACAAGTTGGAGATCGCGAGCAAGGTGACGGTCAACGCAATGGTTCGCAAGGAATCCTCCTGAAAGTTCGGCGGACGATACTCCGGTTCGATGGCGGCTCGTTGTTCACGAGCTCGTCTCAACCACAGGGTGTCTTGCAGCGCTGGCGCTCTTGTAATACATTCCAGGAATGAAGTCACTCACCGTACGTTTGCCTGATGCGATGGCGGCTGAGATCGAATCCGAATCGATCGCTGATGGCATCTCCAAGTCCGATGTCGTTCGTCGGCGGCTGGAGAACGTATCAGCTCGTCCAGCAACATTATTCGACCTCGCTGCCGACCTGATCGGAAGCGTAGATGATGCTCGAATGCCGAGGGACCTTTCCTCGCGCAAGAAGAACTACTTGAAAAGCAAGGGCTATGGCAAACGCGGTCATCGCTGATGCCAGTGTGCTCATCGCCCTGATTTCGCGGAGAGACCGGCATCACGCTTGGGCGGTATCACAGGCTCGACAGTGGCCGGCACCTTGGCTGACCTGCGAGTCCGCGCTATCGGAAGCGTTCTTCCTCTGTGGAATCACCGGCAGGAAGGCATTGACCGACTTCGTTCGGAGTGGCCTCGTCAAGCTTCAATTTGACCTCGCAACCGAAATCGATCCCGTCCTCGCGCTGATGGAGAAGTACCGCGACGTTCCGATGAGCCTTGCCGATGCCTGCCTCGTTCGCATGACCGAGATCGTTGCTGAACCGATCGTGCTAACCACGGATTCGGATTTTCGTCTCTATCGCCGCCACAGCAGGCAGGTCGTTCCATCTGTGATGCCGTGAGGCTTGGATCACCCGCGTGCGCTCGCGTCACCACCCGAACGAAGCCACCACATCAACCGCGCGTTGAATGTCATCGCGGTTGTTGGCCAGGCCGATCGAGGCGCGGATGGCGCCGACTGCGGTGCCGCTGCATGCGGCGAAACGTTCCGGGGTGAAGGTGGCGCCGAGGTCTGCGAGGCAGGTGGTGATGCGCGCGGGGTCAAGGCTGAATGCGGATTCCGAGGCGCCCGGGTTGCAGAAACAACCGCCGCGCAGCGACACGCCCGCTTGGCGTGCGCGCGTCTCGACGAGCGTGTACGACAGCGGCACTCCCTCGCGATCGCAGACATTGAACGCGACGGTGCCGCCGCGGTCGATCGTGTTCGATGGGCCGTAAATCTTCACTAGCGGCGCGCCGTTGCGGTGGCGCAGAGAGCGGAGTTGATCGAGCAGCGTTCTCATCAGCGTGGACACATGCGCGGACAAGCGATCCATCCCAACTTCCGCGAGCACGTCGAATCCTGCGTCGAGTCCGGCGATGCCGAGGAAGTCGGGCGTGCCGTCTTCGAAGGCTTCGTGACGCGGACGCAGACGATGCGTATCTGCGGCGACCGACGCGAACAGGACCGTTCCTCCCGCGAACCACGGACGGAGCAGCCGGGCCAGTGCCTCGCGGCGCGCCACGAGCGCGCCGATGCCGGTCGGATATCCGAAGAGTTTGTAGAACGACATCGCCACAAAGTCAGCGGGACACTGCCGGAGGCTGAACGCTCGACTCGGTAC
>DATLVW010000727.1:0-2586 GCA_035577085.1 Thermoanaerobaculia bacterium | reverse complement strand
GGAAACGGCTGGTCGGTGTGGCTCAATCCCCGTCTGACCAAAGGTTGGGAACTGCTGTTGCGGCATGACGAGATGAAGCCCGATTCGTCCACGGCCCAGCAACGCCGCCGGAACATCGCCGGTGTGGCGTATTGGATACCGAACCTGCAGAAGGTGTCATCCTCTGTTCTCCTCGACTACGACTCGCTCGACCAGCAGAACTACAGCGTGCCGCGTCCACGCGACACGCGCGTGGGACTGAAAATGCTCGTGCAGTTCTAACGGCCGGCAACCATGAAACCGCGGCTGCAGCTTCTCGTCGTCGACGATTCGGCGGTCATGCGTCAGGCCATGATCGCGATCTGCCGCCGCGACCCGGGAATCGAAGTCAGCGTCGCCGCCGATCCGCTCATCGCCCGCAACAAGATGCGCAGCAGCCGGCCCGACGTGATCCTGCTCGACATCGAAATGCCGCGCATGGACGGCCTGACGTTTCTTCGCCAGCTGATGGCCACCGATCCCATTCCGGTGGTCATCTGCTCGGCGCTGGCCGGACGCGGCACGCAGACGGCGCTCAAGGCGCTGGAGGAAGGTGCGGTGGAGATCGTGGCCAAGCCGCGCGTCGCACTACACGACTTCCTCAACGAATCGACCGAGATGCTGATCGAGACCATCCGCGCCGCCGCGCACGCCCGGCTTCTCCCGCGGCGGCCAGCGATGATCATCGAGAAGCGGCACTCCCCCGACGTCATCCTCCCTGCCGCGCGCGCGTCGCTCGCACGCACGACGCGCAAAGTCGTGGCCATTGGCGCGTCAACCGGCGGCACCGAGGCGCTGCGCGAGATCCTCGAGAGCATGCCGGGCGATGCGCCGGGCATGGTCATCGTGCAACACATGCCCGAGGTCTTCACCGCCGCGTTCGCACAACGTTTGAATCAGAGCTGCCGCATGGAGGTGAAGGAAGCCGCGGATGGCGACCGCATCGTCGACGGCCGCGCCCTGATCGCTCCCGGTAATCGCCACATGCTCGTCCACCGTGACGGCGCGGAGTATTGCGTCGAGCTCAATGACGGGCCGCTGGTCTCGCGCCACAAGCCGAGCGTCGACGTCCTCTTCCGCTCCGTGGCGCAATCCGCCGGAAGCAACGCCATCGGCGTCATCCTCACCGGCATGGGCAACGACGGATCGACCGGCCTGCTCGAAATGCACACCGCCGGCGCCGTCACCTTCGCCCAGGACGAAGCATCATGCGCAGTATTCGGAATGCCCCGCGAAGCGATCGCCTGCGGCGCAGTCCAATCCGTCCACTCGCTCAGCGCGATGGGAGGAGCGATTCTGACGGCAAATGAGCGGATGCGGGGAAGGTGAGAAAAGCATTTCACCACAAAGACACAGAGGACACAGAGGAATCGCTTCATCTCTGTGATCTCTGTGCCTCTGTGGTTGCTGATTCTCCTCAGGAATGCAGGCACAATCGTGCTAGCATGCAGGCATGGCAAAGCAGATGACGATTCGCGGCATCCCGGAAGATGTTGCCGGGAAACTTCGGCGCATCAGTAAGCGTCATGGCCGGAGCGTGAACACCACGGTTCTCGAGATTCTCCGTCAGGCCGTCGGCTCGGATGCCCGCCGCGAACGACTGGCGCGCTATGCCACATGGACGTCTGAAGACCTCGCGCAGGTCGAGGAAGCTGTCGCCGCACAACGTGTGATTGACGAGTCGCTTTGGCGGTGACGACCGTGCAACGGATCGTCATGGACACCTCGGCGTACTCCCACATGCGCACCGGACATCAGGAGCTGACCGAGCTGCTCGCGTTAGCCGAGGCGCTTCTCATTCCAGTGACGGTGCTTGGCGAATTGGAGGGCGCCTTCGAGCTGGGCTCGCGTGCAAGCATCAACCGCCGTGTTCTGACCGAGTTCCTTTCCGAGGCCTTCGTCTCGATCCTGCCGACGACGCCGGACGTTGCCCGCAGATATGGTCAGATCTTTGCCCGCCAAAGGCGTGCCGGGCGACCCGTTTCGGTGAACGATATGTGGATCGCCGCGTCGGCGATCGATAGTGGAGGCCACCTCGTGACCTTCGACAAAGACTTCGGTCACATTGAAGCGCTCGATTGCACAATTCTGGCACCTTGATTGAGAAAACGACCACAGAGACACAAAGGACACAGAGGAATCGCTTCATCTCTGTGATCTCTGTGCCTCTGTGGTTAAGACTTTTGCGGCCAACCGCGCATCCCCAATCTTCTCCGCCATCGCCGCGAATGACGATGTCGCTCCCTGCCAGCGCAGCTCTTCCACATCGTCAAAGAGCGGCGCGTCCGTTCGCAACGTTGCCAGATTCTTGAACAGCATCGCCAGTTCGCGGCGCTCGCCCTCCAGGACCGAAGCGGGAAACTTATCGATCGGACCGTAGCGCTTGATCAGATCGGCGGCCGTCTTCGCGCCGATCCGCGGAATGCCGGGATAGCCGTCCGCGGCGTCGCCGATCAGCGCCAGGTAGTCGGGAATCAGCGCCGGCGCTACTCCGAACTTTGCTCGGACGCCGGCATCGTCGCGGATCGCTCCACTCTTGCGATCCACCTGAACGACACGCGCGTCCAC
>DATLVW010000726.1:0-3012 GCA_035577085.1 Thermoanaerobaculia bacterium | reverse complement strand
GCGAACGCGCGGTCGACCACCGTGTGCGGCGCAGCGGTGCCGAGGAGGAACTGTCCGCTCCGGCCGTCGATGGTCGCCGAAGGGAGGAATACGAGATTGTTCCGAATGACGAAGGCGAGGTTGATCTCCTGGCCGATCGGTTCATGCGCCCACGGCAATGAGATCGAGCAGGATGCCCAAAAGAGCACGCTGAGCACACTGGCGATTGCGGCGATGAGAGTTTTCGAGTACATAAAAAGCAGAGATCAGGAAACAGGTGTCAGAGACAAGAGATCAGGGATCGGAGACCACGCGGCATTTCTTGACCCTGATCTCGATTTGTCACGGTTTCGCGGTCTCCATTTCCTGATCGCAGATCTCTAGTCCCTGATCTCTGACTCCCGATCTCTGCAACATAAAGACCCACCCGGAGGAACGATGCTGACTGAATTCAAGAACGAGCCGCTGACCGACTTTACCAAACCGGAGGAGAAAGCAGCGATGGAAGCTGCGCTGGCCACCGTGCATGCCGAGTTTGGCCGCGAATACCCGGTCGTCATTGGCGGCGAACAGATTACTGGCCTGAAGACCTACGACTCGATCAACCCTTCCCACAAGTCCCAGCTCCTCGGGCGTTTCAACAAAGCGACGAAGCAACACGTCGAGCAGGCGCTCGATGCCGCGTGGAAGGCGTTCGAATCATGGAAGCGCGAACCGCTCGAAGTCCGGGCCGGGCTGCTCGTCAGGGCCGCGGCGTTGATGCGGCAGCGCAAGCACGAGTTCTCCGCGACGATGGTGTACGAAGTCGGAAAAACGTGGCCGGAAGCCGACGCCGACACCGCCGAGGCGATCGACTTTCTCGAGTTCTACGCACGGGAAGCGTACCGCTGGGGCGGCGAGCATCCGATCACGAAGATCGAGTCCGAGGACAACGCTCTCGTTTACGTCCCCCTCGGCGTCGGCGGCGTGATTCCTCCGTGGAACTTCCCTCTCGCGATCATGGCCGGTATGACCACCGCCGCTGTCGCCACCGGCAACTGCGTCATCCTCAAGCCGTCGTCGGATGCGCCCTGGATCGCGTGGCGCTTCTTCGCGCTGCTCGAAGAAGCCGGCATGCCGCCCGGCGTCGTCAACTTCCTCAGCGGCTCGGGTGCCGAGGTCGGCGACCCGCTCGTCATGAGCCCGCGTCTTCGCTTCATCTCGTTTACCGGTTCGAAGGAAGTGGGACTGCATATCAACGAGGAAGCGGCCAAATCGCGTCCGGGTCAGGTCTGGATCAAGCGCGTCGTCGCGGAGATGGGCGGCAAGGACGCGATCATCGTCGACCGCGACTGGAAGAATCTCGATGAGGCCGCGACCGCCGTCGTCGCCTCGGCGTTCGGATTCCAGGGACAGAAGTGCTCGGCCTGTTCCCGGCTCATCGTCGACGACGCCATCTACGACAAGTTCGTGCCGATGGTGGTCGAGAAGACGAAAGCGCTGCGCATTGGTCCAGCCGAGGACGCGGAATCGCAGGTGGGGCCGGTAGTGAATGAGTCGGCCATGCGGAAGATCAAGGAGTTCATCGAGAAGGGGAAGAGCGACGGCGGTAAGCTCCTCGCCGGCGGCAATCTGCGCGAAGGCGAGGGCTTCTACATCGAGCCGACCGTCATCGGCGACGTTGCCCCCGATGCCACGATCTCGCAGGAAGAGATCTTTGGACCGGTCCTGGCCGTGACGCGCGCGAAGGATTTCGATGACGCGCTGCGCATCGCCAACAACACGCAGTACGGACTAACAGGCGCGGTCTTCACGGACGACGAGGCGAAACTCGATCGTGCGCGTGAAGAGTTCTTCGTCGGCAATCTCTATCTCAACCGCAAATGCACGGGCGCGCTGGTCGGCGTGCATCCGTTCGGCGGCTTCAACATGTCCGGCACCGATTCCAAGGCCGGCGGCCGCGACTACCTCGGTCTCTTCCTGCAAGCGAAAGCGATCTCGCGAAAGGTGGGGAAACAGCCAAGGGTCGTGGCGGAGGCCGAGGCGTTTTGATTAATTGTTAGAGAAGCTGAACCACAGAGACACGGAGAGCGCAGAGATCGACTCTGTGACCTCTGTGTCTCTGTGGTGTCTGTTTTTTGTGTTCAGAACCCGATGCTCACCTTGGCCGCGTAACTTCGCACTTCCGCTTGCGTCACTTCGACGACGAGCTTCGGCACCAGTAGCGAGAGGCGAACGCCCGCGGTGTAGCGATTGAAACTGCTCCTGTCCGTCAGCCGGAAAGCAGAGGTTCTCGATGTGGCGGGGACGTCGCCCGCGGCATTGATGCGCATGATGCCGACCGCCGCGTACGGCGTGATCGGGCCGAATCCTTTGCTGAGAAACACCTCGGCGCCGTAGGTTTTCTCGCGGAACACATCGACGCCGGACAGCGCCGAATAGGAAACGCGCAGTGCCAGCTCGGGCTTCAGCACGCCTCCGCGCAGCAGTGGCGCATCGAGCGCACCGCCCCACATCTTGATGCCGCTGTTCGAGACCTTGGCGTACGTTCCGGAGATCGTCCCGAAGCCGAATCCCTTCGATGCTACGAGACGCGGCACGCCGACGTAGCCGTGCGTCGTGAAGCTGCTGTTCGCTGGGACCGCGGCACGCCAATATGCGGCCTTCGTGTCGATCGGAACGACCGTCGCGGCGATGCCGGCATCGAAGCCGAGGAGTCCGCTGGTGCGTGCCGGCTGCACGGGATCGGCGAAGATGGCCTGACCGACGATCCGCGAGAACTGGCTGAAGCTCGCCTGCGTGACGAGATTCGGATCGAACTTCACATCCTGCGCAAACGCCGGCAGCGACACGGCCAGCGCAATCAGAAAAGCTGCGAAATGTACTCGTTGCTCAACAGGAAACCGGAAGAGGTGAAGGCCACTCGCGCTCCCACCCGCCGCAACCACCCGTCGCTCAAGCCGCGCTCCATCCATTCGATCCCCCCATTTCCACAGAGCCGTACGATGTCGTCATAGTGTACGCCTCCGGCCTGCCGCAGCCCGAGGAAGATGG
>DATLVW010000725.1:0-2680 GCA_035577085.1 Thermoanaerobaculia bacterium | reverse complement strand
GAAGTTAGGGAAATTGCAGCGGCGAAGGGTAGCACCATTTTTGACCCACTCCTCGTTACAATCGAATGACCGCGCAGAGGCGTATATTCTGTTGCGAGGCCGGCGGAGAGACGAGTCATGGCGCGCTACATCCAGCGAATTACGTTGCTGGGCAGGCAGAAGTGGATCGGATGGGAGATCGATGGTGTCGGGACGGAGATCCCGGGCCTCATCCTCGCCGACGAGCTGCCCGAAGAGGATCTGCGCAGCCGCGGCGTGAAAGAGTTCAAGACTCTCCCGTTCGAGACGTTCCTGGAGATGAACCCGCAGTCGCAGCAGCCGGCCGAGGGATCGCTTCTGGATGAGGACGTCGAGTTCCGGCTCGACGCGCTTCAGGTCGGCATCGACCGTCTGCGCGGACGCGGCGAAGACGCCGTCCCGAAGGCGCTGCTGATGCACATGTTCGGCAACGCCGTCCACCTCAACCACCCCCGCGTCATCAAACGGCTTCAGGAGTGGGAGCAGCGCGGCGCCGTGGAGTTCGTAGGACGGGATGAGTGCTACCTGCGGATCGTAGGGAAGTTGTGAGTGTGCTCTTCGCGCCTTCGCGTCTTCGCGTGATCAATCAATCCCCAACTTCCCCCGCATCGCAACGTCTCCGATTTCAACTCGCGTGAACGTCGTCACACCGATCTCCCGCAGCCTCTCCTCGCTCCAGTCGTCGACGTTCACCAGTCCTGAAACATCGCCGTCGAGGCCCTCGATGTCGTACCCAACCCAAAGCGGGAATCCCCGCTCCTCGGTCGGCCCAAGTGCGGTCGTGGACTTGAACTTCTTGACGTAGCGGGACATCGGTTTGCAAGTTGCCTATCATCTCCGGCAACGCAGAAACGCAGCAACCCAACAACGATGGCACAGTCTCCGAAAGCGCTGCTCCAGAAACTCTTCCCGCCGATGCTGGCGACGATCACCGAAGCGCCGCCGCGCGACGGGAAGAGCTGGGCGTTCGAACTGAAGTACGACGGCTTCCGGGCCGTGACGGCGATCGTCGATGGCAGCGTGGCCATGTGGAGCCGCAACAAGCTCGACCTGGCGCCCCGCTTTCCGTCGGTCGCCGCCGCGCTTTCGAAGCTGAAACTGCCCGAGGTCGTGCTCGACGGCGAAGTCGTCGTCCTCGATGCGCAAGGCGCGCCGCGATTTCAACTCCTGCAGCAAGGCGGTCGCGAGCTGTACGTCGTCTTCGACATCCTCTGGTTGGACGGCCAGGATCTTCGCAAGCGCAGCTACGAGGAGCGCCGCGCGCTGCTGGTCAAGACATTGAAGCGCGCGCCGTCGTCGATTAGCGTCTCCGAGCAACTCGAAGGGGGCGGCGAGGCGGCGCTCGAACGCGCGAAGAAGTCGGGATGGGAAGGGATCGTCGCCAAGCGGCGGACGTCGACGTACGAAGGCCGCCGCTCGAAGGAGTGGCTGAAGATCAAAGCGATCAATGAGCAGGAGCTGATCGTGGTCGGCTGGAATCCCTCCACCCACTCCGCCCGCGAGATCGGTTCCCTCCACCTCGGCGTCATGGGCCCCGACAACGAACTTCACTACGCCGGCAAAGTCGGCACCGGCTTTTCGTACAAGCAGCGTGTCTGGTGGCTGGAAGAGCTGTCGAAGGATGTCGTCCCGAAGTCGCTGGTCAAAGACGCGCCTCGCGAGCGCGTGGCTACCTGGGTTCGCCCCCGCTACGTTGTGCAGGTCGCCTTCACCGAATGGACCGCCGATAACCGTCTGAGGCATCCTTCGTTTCTGGGGATTCGGGAGGATAAGAGAGTTGGGGAGGTAGTTCGTGAGGGGGAGTGGGGGGTGGGGAGTGGGGAGTCGGAGATGAAACGTGGGGGGTCGGGGGTCGGGAGTGGGGAGTCGGAGATGAAGACGAAGAAGACTAGCGAAAAGCCGTCACGGTCGTCGACGAAGTCACCAACCGCGAAGCCAATCTCAGCGAAATCGTCAAAGCAGGTTCCATCAAGCAAGACCTCGATCTCCCACCCCCCACTCCCCACACCCCACCCCCCCGTCAACCTCACCCATCCCGAACGCATCCTCTATCCCCGGGACGGCATCACCAAGCAGGATGTCGCGGACTACTACGCGGCGATGACGGAGCCGATGCTTCGCGCGCTGCGCGACCGGCCGCTGGCGCTCGAGCATTGGAATGACGGCATCGATAAACCGTCGTGGTTTCATCAGGACGTTGGCCGCGGCGCGCCGCCGTGGGTGAGCTCGATCGAGACGCCGACACGCACGACCGGCAAGAGTGTTCGCCACCTTGAAGTCGATCGTCCCGAGACGTTGCGGTGGCTCGCGCAGATGTCGGTGCTGACCATTCACATGTGGGCGTCGCACGCCCCCAGCCTCGAGGAGCCCGACTGGCTTGTCTTCGATCTCGATCCGGCCAAGGGAAAAGGGATCGAGCAGGCAATCGACGCCGCGATCATCATCCGCGGTCTTCTCGATCACCTACACCTGCCGTCGCTGCCGAAGACGTCCGGCAAGCGCGGCATTCACGTGCTCATCCCGCTCGCCGGCGGCTACACGCACGAGGAGGCGAACGAGTTCGCCTGCTCCATCGGCAATGCAGTGACGTCGAAGGTCCCCGAATTCACGATGGAGCGCGCGCTGAACAAACGGCAGGGGAGGCTCTACCTCGACTGCATGC
>DATLVW010000724.1:0-3060 GCA_035577085.1 Thermoanaerobaculia bacterium | reverse complement strand
ACCTGCGCCACCGCCGGCGACCTCCAGGTCCGTTTGGGATGAGCCTGAAGAAGACGATCACCACTCCGGTACCGAGCTCGCGCCACCTCTTCCCGCAAGCGTCAGCGCGGCAGCACTCGGCTCCGAGCCGCAGTGGGGTTTCGATGAAGCGCAGATCGAGGCTGCCCGCCGTGCGGCCGTGCCGGTGCGCGCAAAGGACGAGGTCCCGAGCTCCGTCAAACCGCCCGTTACGAAGCCGCCGAGGAAGAGCAGGGTGGGTCTGTGGATCACGATCCTCGTACTCCTGCTGCTCGGCGGAGCTGCCTACCCAGCCTGGCAATGGTGGCAGGATCGCAACGCGCCCGAGCCAATCGTCCCCATAAAGCGAGCAAAGCTCCGGAACGCCGGCGTCCCGCCGGCTGGCCCGGCGGCGTCCACGCCGCCGACCGTGGCAACAACTTCGACTGTGCCGGTGGCCGCGCTCGCCGCAAAGACCTCGTCGTCCCCGACAGCACCGCTCACGGCACCCAATACTGCGTCCGCACCAACGCAATCTTCCCCGACTACAACAATCGCCGCCCAAAAGGCTCCTTCTCACCCCGCGACCGCCATCACCGCTCCGGCACCGCCACTCCAAGTCGCTAAGAACACTCCGCCGCAAAAGCAGCCGCCTCCT
Source organism: Thermoanaerobaculia bacterium (assembly GCA_035577085.1). Taxonomy (GTDB): domain Bacteria; phylum Acidobacteriota; class Thermoanaerobaculia; order Gp7-AA8; family Gp7-AA8; genus JADGNZ01. The sequence continues at coordinate 2,405 of DATLVW010000724.1, read as the reverse complement.
GCCGCGACGACGACGGCCGCTCCTCGGACTCTGCCGCGCACCGCAGCAGCTGCGATCACTCCGGTCCCGCAACCGGCATCCACCGCTTTAAGCGCCACGCATCTCGAGCGGACGGCCGCAGGCGCTCCAACCATCACCAACACGCCCAGCGCCGGCGCTGCTCCAACCTCGGACGCCACCCGCGCAAAGTACGACAGCATGGCGAAGGACTTCGCCGCCCGGAAAGGCGGTACCTATACCGTCCAATTCGAGCTCGTTTGTGAGACTGCGTCGATCACGCGCGCTTTGAGTGAGGCCGGCGACAAGGCCTGGTTTGTTCCCATCAGTTACCGCGGCCGCCCCTGCTACCGCGTCTTCTGGGGCCGCTTCGACACGAGTGCCGAGGCGATTAACGCGTCGAAAACGATGCCGTCGGGCCTGAGCAAGGCGCCGGTGGTTGTCAAGATCCCACGGTAATGATCACCTCGCTCCTGACCTCGGCTGGACTCGGCCTCGGCGCAGGCATCAACGCCTACGCCACGCTGCTCGTTTTCGGTCTCGTGTCGCGATGGCAACCAGCGATCTTTCACGATGAGCTGGCCCGCTTCTTCGCGTCGACGCCGGTACTGATCGTCCTGGTCGTGCTTTACCTCGTTGAGTTTGCGGCCGACAAAGTCCCGACCGTCGACCACGTCTGGGACGTCATCCACACGATCATCCGCCCGATCGCCGGCGCTCTGGTCGCATGGGCGGCGGTATCCGACAAGATCCCGCATGGCGCCGTGATCCTGGCGTCGGTGATCGCCGGAAGTGCAGCCCTCGGCTCGCACCTGACCAAGGCAAGCGTTCGCGGGGCCAGCACGCTCTCGACGGCGGGGATCGGCAATCCCATCCTCTCGCTGATCGAGGACGCGTTCGCGTTCGTGAATGCAATCATCGCCATATTCCTCCCGTGGCTGGTGATCCTCACGCTCATCGGGATGCCGTTGATCTTCTTCCTCGTCTACCAGCGGTTTCGCAGTCGCCAGGCATGAGCTGGGTGATCGACGGCAACAACGTCCTTGGGCGCGCCGGTGCCGCGCGCTTTTCGGTGGAGCGGAAGCTGGAGCTCGTGCGAACGCTGGGCGCTTTCGCACGCATCAACCGGACGAAAGTGGCCTGCTACTTCGATGGCCCCGAACCGGAGCAATTCGGCAAAACCCCTGGCAGCGTAAGCGTGATCTTCAGCGGCGAGCGATCCGCGGATGATCTAATCATCAAACGAGTTGCGACGGGCAGCGGCTGGAGCGTCGTTACCGCCGATCGCGCTCTCGGCGCGCGCATCAAACGGCGCGAAGTCGCCATCATCGATCCAGGCAGATTCATGAACGAACTGGAGTCGCTGCCGCAAGTGGAGGAGCCGACTGCAGAAGAGGAGTGGCTGGCGTGGTTTTCCGACGAAAAAAACCGAAACGTATTTTGATGTCGGCACGCCGACATCGATTGTAAGCGACTGAAACAGCAACGATTTAAGTTGAAGGATTTAGTGCGGGAGTCGGAGGACGGCGGGGGTCGGGGTGACCGCACATCTCACATGTTTCAGCCCACAAGTGTGAGAAGTGCAGGGTAGGGCCGCTGTCATCCTTCCCAGTCCAATCAAGATTGGTGTCATCCTGAGACTGCCGCAGCCGCCTGCGCGAATCGCGATGTTTGCGCAGTGCGTGCGAGGCGGCGGAGGACGGCGAAGGATCTCAAACTTCGCAGATCGTGTTCGTCCAGCGCGAGCGAACATGGTCAAGGCGCTCGAACGAGATCTTCCCATTTTGAGATCCTTCGCCGTCCTGCGGCGCCGAGGATGATCTGCGCGAGAGCAACGTGTTGCGCGGGCGCCTCCGGCAGGCTCAGGATGACACATCACGTTTTGCGCGTATCGGCAACGGCTTCGGCGGTACAGCCATCTTCTTCCTCCTACCCCCGACCCCGCCGTTCTCCGACACCCGGAATGGTCCAATCCCAATCCTGTTACGTCGATCGTGTGGAGTGGACTGGAGGATCGCGGCGCTCTGTAGGCGTCGAGGAAAGTCCGAACTCTCACGGGCAGCAGGCTGGCTAACGGCCAGGCGTGGCGACGCGACGGAAAGTGCAACAGAGAATAGACCGCCGATCGCGCCCGAGGCCGCAAGGTCGAAGGCGAGGAGGTAAGGGTGAAACGGTGCGGTAAGAGCGCACCGCGTTCCGCGCAAGCGTGGACGGCACGGCAAACCCCCTGCGGAGCAAGACCAAATAGGGAAGTCATGGAGCCGCCCGTCTCCGTTATGAGCTTCCGGGTAGGTTGCTTGACCACCGCGGTAACGCGCGTGGCAGACGAATGATCTTCACCCCTTGCTTCGGCACGGGGAACAGAATTCGGCTTACAGGTCCACTTCACACGTTGTTCTTTTTTGGGG
>DATLVW010000723.1:0-4628 GCA_035577085.1 Thermoanaerobaculia bacterium | reverse complement strand
GAAGGCCATCAGGGCGGCCGGGCCAGGGCGGGCCAGGTCGATGCCGCGATCGCTGCCTACCGCAAGGCAGTTGCACAGGAGCCGAACAATCTCGAAGCACGCGGAAAGCTGTTGCGGGCGGTTCGATTCAAGGGCGCGTATGTCGCATCGACCAGTGACGATAAGAAGGCGATCTACGCGATCGCGAAGAACGATGGCGAGGCGGCGATGGCCGTCGTCAATCGACAGCTCGCCGCGAAAGGCGTGAAGGCGGACGCCCCGGAAAAGAACGTTGCCGATGCCGCGCGGGCCATCCCCGGCGCGGCCGATGTCTTCCTCTGGGATTCCGTCAACTGGGGCGAGTGGGCTCTCGCCTACGGCAAAATGGCCGCGGTGCGCCAGGGAGCCGCAGACCGGATCCGCCGCGAGGCGACGATCGCCATGATGATCGATCCGAAGCTCGACGGCGGCGGACCGCAGCGCGTCCTCGGCCGGCTGCACGATCAGACACCGCACGTCCCATTCCTAACCGGCTGGGCCTCGAGCAAGGAAGCCGTCCGTTTCCTCAGGGAGGCAAACAAGATCGATCCCACGAACAAGATCACGCGCGTGTTTCTGGCGGACGCGCTGGTCTCGAACGACAGCAAGAGTGCGCCCGAAGCGATTCGCATCCTGCGCGACGTGATCAACTCCCCGAACGATCCGAATTTCGAGGTCGAGAGCGCGCAGGCGCAGGAGGACGCGAAGGCGTTGCTGAAAGAGTGGGGCGCGTAGGTCTCACGCGAAGACGCGAAGACGCGAAGGGTTATCGCGCGACCGCGGGCATGAACTGCGAGTCGCCGTTGGGGTCGACGACGCTGGCGTAGGCGACACAGGTGCCGGCGATCATGGAGATGTGCAGGGCGCTGGTCTCGTCGAGCGTGACGCCGAGCGTCTTCTCGATCTCGGGGATCGTTCGCAACTCGTCTTCGTTGAGCGCTTCCTCGAACGTCTTGCCGATCTTCTGACCGCTTCGCGTGCGGACAGTGATGCGGAAAATCGCAGGGACTTTTCCGATGTTGACGATGCCGATGTTGACGCGGCGATCGGTGCCGTTCGGAATGCCGACGAGGGTGAGGTCCTGGTTCTCGCTCCCCGCGCTGGCAGAGTCGCGCATCGACAACGGCGCACTGACCGAGCCACGCGCGTTGTGTGCGGCGTCGTAAGTCTTGATCCGCGCGACCGGTTGGTGCTGCCCGCGGTATTCGATCCACAGCACTCCGCTTCCTTCCGGCGCCCCAAAGAACGACCGGACGACATCCTCCGATCGCAGGCTTTGTCCGCCGAGGATCGTAACGTTCTTGTCGATGCGCGAATCGCCCGAAACGTAGCGCAGCTCCAACGGCATCCGCTCCTTGAATGGATTGTGCAGTGTGAGATCGCTTCGCCAGTACGACGCGTTCGCGCCGGGCAAACTGCCGACGGACGGAAAAACCACGCGTGACCGATCGCCGATTGCGCCGAGCTCTTCGACCGTCGGAATGCGGATGCGCGACAGGTAGGCCGCAAGATTCAGCGCCGTCGCCTCCGGTCTCCGCCGCCAGATCTCGACTCCTCGGGTTGTCCGCGCGAACGTGTAATGGTCATCGATGTACGCGGCCACGGCCTGCGCGCGGATCGAGTTGTCGATGCCGTCGAAGACGTCGAATTCCTGCGGTGAGTGCCTGATGACGAGCGGAGGCTTTGCCCGCTCCAGCGCGAGTATCGTCTCGGCCTGGTAGGCGCGCGGGGAGAGGATCGGCACCTGGTAAAAACGCGTCGGGTTCGGCCGGTCGCAGAAGAAATAGAGCGCCGGCTGATTGGAGAAGTCGAACATCGGCTGGCCCGGCTTGCTGAGCGCGTCTACGGCCGATTTGACCGATTCGACACGATTGCGGATCTCTTCTGCCGCCGGATCGATCCAACCGATACGGCTTACGCGCCCCAGGTAGTGGGTGGTGTCATCGACACGCATGTTGATGATGTCGGGCACCCACAGAATGACGGCGAATACCGGCAGCATCATCGCCGCGGCCAGCACGACAAACGCTTTCGTGGCCTGCTCGTGCGTGTGCCAGATGCCCGCAGCAGCGCGGCCGAATAGCACGAGCAGAATGAGGATCATCGGTCCGATGAGGAACGCCGAAAAGTACTGGTGCTGAAAATCAGCGCGGCCCAGCGCGCTGCGTTGCGTCAGGATCGCGAACGCTGTGAGAACGGCCAGGCCGAGGTCGAGAGCATCGCTTCGGCGGGTGATCCTGCGCTGCACGAGCACGACCAGCGCCAGGCCGATCACCAGCGGATTCAGGATGAAACGGAAGTGATCGCTGAGGACGAAGTCGGACAACGAGTGGAGGTTGAGGTTGCTGCGGAAGGTCGTCGTCAGATCGGGGAACGGCAAGGACCAGATGGCGTCGATGATGCGAGGAATGGCAAAGAACGATGTCTCCACAAACGCGCCGAACGCCCCGCGCATGCTGAGGTAGATGACGAAGGGTGCTGCGCCGAGCGCGATTCCGGCGACAAAACTTGCCAGCAATGCCCAACTGCGCTGCGCCGCATTGCGGAGCAGAGACGCAGCCAGGATCGCCAACACACCGCCGCCAACGGTGTAGAGACCGATATCGAGGCTGTAGAAAAGCGTGATCGCCGCGGCAACTCCGCTCGCAACCGCAAGCCATCGGGCATTCCGCCGCAACGCGCCGATGAGCAGTGCGATGGCGACGATCTCGAACAAGGCGCGCTCGTTGTCGACCGTGGTTACGGCGCCGAGGAGAATCGAAAGCATCGCGAGCGGAATGGAGTCGAAGATCACCATGCCGAGGTACCAGAGCATTGCCACTGCAACGGAGCCGAGGACGACTGGGCGGAGGAGAACGATGTTGACGTTCCGCCCGAAGAGCTCCATGAGCCACGTGTCCAGGAGGCCATCTTCGAGCAGCCCGTGCAGCGCGAACACATCGCGGAACGGCACTTTGCCGCGCAGCAGATCCGATGCGGGGCCGAGCGTCTCACCGCGATGGAAGAGATCGATCCATTGCGTCAGCGAGGCCGTCGACGCGTAGCTGAGGCAGAAGAGAAGCGAGGGGAGGATGGCGAAGGCGACAAGGTTGCGGACGCTGCGCGAATCGATCGGTTCGCGACGGCTAAGGGTCAGCGGAAGCGCCAGAAGGATCATCACCATGGCCAGCGAGATGGCGACGTTCCCCTGAACGAACAAGAGCGCGAGCGGTGGCAGGATGACCAGAGGCAGCGCGGCAATCCCAATCCTCTGCAGGGCCTCCTCGGTCGTGAAGTCGGAGGTGAAGGCGACGATGCGAGCGATCAGCAGAAACGCCAGCCAGAAAAGGGCAATGAAGAAGGCGATGAACGCGATCTCGAGGAACAGCGTCGGAATGTGCGCGATCCGTTTACCGACGGCGATGTATCGAAAGAGGATCCAGGAAAGCGCCTCGACGATGATGAGCGCGTGATGCGGCGCCATTTCGCGTACGAAGAGCCTGCGAATCCAGAGAGTCTGCTGCCACGTGATGACCGCGCGCGGCAGCAGCATCGAAAACGCGAGAGGGATGAGGATCGGCCACGCTGGTTTGAACGTGGTGAGGTAAAGAAACGGCGCGAGAAAAAACGGTGCGACGAAGAGCACCGAAACGAGGTTGCGAACGCCGTCGCCGCTGACCGCGGCGCGCAGGCGCAGATTCTCGCGCGCGCCGAGCCGGTACAGCGGGATCGTCGCGACCGGGACGATGATGAAGAAGAGAAGCACGGTCAGGTAGTCGCGCAGCTTCGATGCGTTTTCGACCGTGACCCGCCCTACAGCCACATGCGGCGTCGCCGGAACGCCACGCAACAGCAGCGTGGCCGTCAGGAAGATCCCGACAGCAAAACAGAACGCCGCGATCCAAAGCAGCGACCTGATGACGCCTGCGGCGAGATCTTTGCGAGACTCGTCCAACACGCGGGGAGTATAGGTGTTGCGGGCGTCGCCGGTCGGGGGTCGGAGTAGGCAGGAGTGCGGTCGTCTCGACCGCGGGCACTCGGGCGTCCTCGCCCGGGTGCTGGAAGGGCGGAGATCGAAATTCGTCTTGCGTGGGGAACCGCTTTGGGTTTCTCCCACGCGAACTCCCTGGGCCGGGTCTCGCCCGGCACGCGCCAGCTCCGACTCCCGACCCCCGAAACGCGACACCCCACCACGGCACACATCGTGAACCTCTCCACGTGTGGCTGAACATCACCTCTTCCCGCGTGCGCGGAAGCGGCATCGCGTGTTTGGCGGGCTGAACGCGCGGCAGAAGCACATCTTCAACTGGATCACGGTCGTCATCGTGATGCTGTACGTCACCGGTTGGATCGGCGCCATTCACGACGTCATCGAACAGCGCCGGGAGATCGCCCGCATGGCGAAGGAGGCGGAAGCGAAGGTTCCGGCAGTGAAGACGCCGCGAGGGAAGGTGCCGGTGCCGGCTCCGCCGCCACCCTTGCCTGCCACGCCGATTGCGACGCAGATCTTTCAGCCGCAGGCGCCGACGATCGCCTACATCGACGACGCCATGCTCGGCTTTCTCAATCCGTTGCGCGGAAAAAGCGGGAAGGTGTTCTTCACGACGCTTACGCCCGGCGCTTCGATCGTC
>DATLVW010000722.1:0-3787 GCA_035577085.1 Thermoanaerobaculia bacterium | reverse complement strand
GCGCCTCGTCGGCAACTTCTCCAACGAGAAGGAGCTCTTCTTCATGATGGGCAAGTTCAGCCCGCAACTGAAAGAGCTTCCCGGCACGGTGGATATGTCGACACCGGCAACGATCGAAGGGCGGGTGCCCGCGGCCTGGATTCCGCCAGGCTCACAGCCCGGCATGACGCCAACGCCAGCGCACCGCGAAGAAAACGGCGATCGTCTGCGCGTCGCCCAGTCTCTGTTGGAGCGGGAGATCGCCCGCACCGATCTCGCTCCGGCTGAAGCCGAGGCACTGCGCGAGGTGCTGTACGCGCTGCGCGAGCGGAATGTGACGCGCGTCGGCGGCATCTATCGCGGCGCATTTGCGGAGCTCAAAACGCAGAGCGAGGGCGTGCGGCAGGCGTTCGAGCAGTTGGATGGGTATTTCGGAACGAGATAGCTGCGCGTTGTCGGTTGTCGGTTGATTGCGCTTCGCGCGTTGTCGATGTGATTGCGGGAAGCGGTCGTTTTTGGACGAGTGCTGCAATCTCGATCCGGTTCCGACATGCGTCCGATTCTTCTGGATATGGCGTCTGCCCACCTAACCTGTCGCCCGCTGAAGCGGGCTGGGAATCTCTTGGCGCTCTCCGTTTACCCCCGGCTGAAGCCGGGGGCTACGGTTCTCACGCCGGGCCTTCAGCGGCGATACGCTGCTCAGTCTCGATCAGCGCTTCCACGTGATTTGACGAATCCGGTCTGAGATCCGTAGCCCCCGGCTTCAGCCGGGGGTAAACGGAGTCGCCCCATTTTTCGAGCCCGCTTTAGCGGGCGACAGATTTCTGAAGCTGATTCCTCGCCGTAACTCCGTGCAGACAATGACGACTGGTTCCGCCCTATCATCTGTTTTGTGATCCGCGCGGCGCTACTGGCGATATCGATCGTGTTTCTCATCGTCCCGGCGATGCACGCAGCGGAGTACACGCAGGACAACGCTTGCGCCTCCTGCCATGCCGCGAAGTTCGCGTCGTATCAGGGCGTGGGGATGGCGCAGTCGATGCGGCGTCCGCGCGCCGAGGTGTTGATCGAGGATTTTCGCAACGCGAAGTTCTTTCATGCGCCATCGCAGAACTACTTCGAGATGGCGTGGACCGATGGGAAGCTGTTCTTCAAGCGCTATCAGCTCGATGGCGCGGGCCAGCGCATCAACGAGATCGAGCAGCGCGTCGATTGGATCGTCGGATCGGGGCACCGTTCGCGCGTTTACTTCTATCGCGTGCCCAGCGGCGAGATGTATCAGCTTCCCATCGCTTGGTACACGCAGGAAAAGAAGTGGGGGATGGCGCCCGGCTACGACCGCGCCGACAACGACGGCATCACGCGGCAGGTGCGGCGCGAGTGTCTCTTCTGCCATAACGCGTATCCGGCCGAGGTGAAGGAGGGGAGTGACACGCATTGGAAGGCGCAGATCTTTCCCGGGGAGTTACCGGAGGGCACCGGATGCCAGCGCTGCCACGGCCCGGGCGCGCGTCATGTCGATGTGGCGTCGCGCGGTGGGAGCGTGGAGAGCGTTCGCGCGGCCATCGTCAATCCGGTGCGCCTGGCGCCGGCGCTCCGCGATTCGGTCTGCTTTCAATGCCATCTGCTGCCGTCCGTCAGCCTGATCGGCGTGCGCCGTTTCGAACGCGGCGACTACTCGTTCCGTCCGGGCCAGCTCCTGAGCGATTACATACTCCACGTCGACATCGAGGAAGCCACGCGTCCCCGTGACCAGCGCTTCGAGATCAACCATCACGCCTACCGATTGCGCCAGAGTCTCTGCTACATCAAGGGCGGCATCACCTGCATCAATTGCCACGATCCGCATCAGCCGCTTGCGAAGGACCCACGGCTCGCCCGCGTGACCACCATCTGCCTCGGGTGTCACGCCCGGCACGAGCCGAAAGCGCAGGATGTTGCCGCCGACGATTGCGTGCGGTGTCATATGCCGAGGCGAAGGACGCAGGATGTCGTGCGCGTGGTGATGACCGATCATCGGATTCAGCGCCGTCCGCCGCCCGGAGATCTGCTGGCGCCGATTCCCGAGCACGATCCCGACATTCGCAGCGTCTCCTTTTACGATCGCGACGCCGCACTGGCCGGCACGCTCGGCGACGCCTATCGTGCTGTTACGTTGTTGCGGGCGATGCCGCGCAACACCGATGCCGCGGAGCAACTCACCAAGAACCTCGGCGCCACGACGTCACCAGTGCCGCGGTTCGATCTGATCGCCGCCCAATTGCAGCAGCGGCAGTTCCAATCGGCGCTTGAGACGCTTGCAACACTCGACCACACGGCGCCGTCCGACATGCTCCTGCGCGATTGGCGCGGCATCGCCGAGGTCGGCCTCGGCAAGACGGACGACGGGATCGCCGACATGCGTGCCGCCGCGGCCGCGTCTCCCGACCAACCCGAGTATCAATTCAACCTCGCCACGGTCCTTCACCGGAGCGGACGCGATGAGGAAGCCCTCCCGCTGCTGACGCGATCCGTCACGCTGCGTCCGAACTTCGTCGCCGCCTGGATCATGCGCGCCGAGGCGCTGTCCGCGCTGAAACGCCCGAGCGAAGCAATCAACGATCTTCAACGCGCTCTGGCGATCGACCCGCGCCAGACGAAGGCCTATCTTCTGCTGGCCCGCCTGCTGACGGAGTCGGGAAAGCAATCCGAGGCGCAGCGCTGGCTGCGGCACGGCGCGCGCGTCGCGGCCAAACCGGGCGAGATCGAAGCGGCGCTGCGCTGAAAGACTCTTGTCACCACTGAGACACAAAGAGCACAGAGAACCCTTTGTGTCCTCTGTGTCTTTGTGGTTGATTTGTTTCCCGCGCCTAATTGCAGTTTGAGAACTTCGTATGCATGAACGCGGTCTGCCAGAGCTCGTGATTCTTGTCCAGGATCTCCGTCGTGAACCAGAACGTGCAGTCGTCGGTGGGATCGACGGTCATGTTGGCATAGTCGCCCCATCGATCGCTGTCGGCCTGGGCAGCCGAGCCGGCAATCACCGTCAACTCCTTCGAGAGTTTGTTCTTCGGATCGTCCGCTGCGCGGCCGGCGATCTTGATCGAAGGAAACAGCGACGAGCCCGAAGCGCTGTAGCCGGCCAGCATGTTGCCCATCTTGTCCATGGCCACGCTTCCCATCCAACGCGCCGAGGTTCCGGGAGCGTACGTCGACTGCTGCGTGACTGTCGGAGTCCCGAGCGGGTTCCGAATCTCGTACCAGCGCAGACCGCTGACCGCGCTTCCGGCCACGCTCACGGAGTGGTTGACGACGAGCGCGTCGTGATCGCCGAAGTTGCGGTACGCCAGGCGGAACATCAGCCGGTCGGAGAGCGTGTCGAGACGCCCGGTCGACCCCTTCTGTTTGATACACGCGCCGCCGCCGCAGGCCGGATCGAACGAGGCAACAGGGATCTTCACCGGCCCGGTCAGAGTTGATTTCGTCGCATCGCTCCAGTCGATGTGAACCTTCCACATCTGCAATGCATCGCGGGTGAAGTTCATCACGATCTCGGGCGAGTCGGCAGGCGGAGGAGTCAACCCATCGATGTCCGCGGGCAGCAGTCCGACCTCGGGGACATCGAAGCATTGCATCGGTGCGTCGGTGCCCGCGAGCAACTTGTCTTTCGGCAGCGCGCAGATCTTTCCGCCGATCGAGTTTTCGTTCCGGTCGAACATATTGAACGTGATGTAGTAGCCGTCGGCCCACACGCCCACCTTCGGGTAGTCGTTGAAGTCCTGAAAACCGTATGCGTAGCGCGCGTACGTTCCGGTGGCATCGTCCGTGG
>DATLVW010000721.1:0-2248 GCA_035577085.1 Thermoanaerobaculia bacterium | reverse complement strand
GAAGCACATCCTGCGCGCCGTGGTGGACATACTCATCGGGAATGCCGATGCGGTGGAAGGCGACGCCGCGGATTCCGAGCTTCTGCACACGTTCCATCACCGCGGAACCGAAGCCGCCGGCGAGCGAGCCCTCTTCCACCGTGATGATGCGTGCGAACGGTTGGCAGTACTTCGTGATCAGTTCATCGTCGAGCGGCTTGATGAAGCGCGCGTTGATGACCGCGACTTCGATCCCCTCTTTCGCGAGGATTTCCGCGGCCTGCATCGACGGCCACACTTCGTTGCCGATGGCAAAGATCGCTCCGGCACTTCCCTCGCGCAGGACTTCGCCTTTGCCGATCGGCAGCGACTGCAGCTCCGCGTCCATCGTTACGCCGAATCCGTTGCCGCGCGGGTAGCGCAGCGACGTCGGATGCCCTGTCTCGAACGACGTCTTCAGCATGTGCCGGAGCTCGTTCTCGTCTTTCGGAGCCATGCAAATCATGTTCGGGAAGATCCGCAGGTAGGCCATGTCGTAGATGCCGTGGTGCGTCGGACCGTCGGCGCCCGCGATGCCGCCACGATCGAGTGCGAAGACGACCGGCAGATCCATGATGGCCACGTCGTGGAACACCTGATCAAAGGCTCGCTGGAGGAAGGTCGAGTAGATCGCAGCGATCGGCTTCATGCCCTGCGTGGCCATCCCTCCGCAGAACGTGACCGCGTGCTCTTCGGCGATGCCGACGTCGAACGTGCGGTCCGGATGAGCTTTTGCGAACTTGTCGAGCCCCGTGCCGTCCGGCATGGCCGCGGTGATGGCGACGATCTTCGGGTCGCGCTTGGCGAGCTCGATCAACGTCTCGGCGAAGACCGCCGTGTAGCTCGGCGGCGCCGGCTTCGATTTCACGACTTCGCCTGATCCGATGTCGAACGGCGTCACACCATGCGACCAGATCGGCTTGTTCTCCGCCGGCACATAACCTTTGCCCTTCTTCGTGATCACATGAACGAGCAACGGACCGTTGTAGTCCTTGTGTTTCTCGAAGAGATCGATCAGGAAGTCGAGATCGTGCCCGTCGTAGGGCCCGAGATACTTGAAGCCGAGCTCCTCGAAGAGCGTACCCGGCACGATCATGTGCTTGAAGAGCTGCTCCATGTCGCTGGCCATGCCGTGGAGCTTGCCGCCGACGAGCGGGATGCGGTCCATGATCCCTCTGGCCAGGTCCTTCGCCTGGTTGTAGGTCTGGCCTTTGATGATCCCGTTCAGGTAACCCGACATCGCTCCAACGTTGGTGGAGATCGACATGTCGTTGTCGTTGAGGATGATCATCAGCTTGCGCTTGAGATGACCAGCCTGATTGAGACCTTCGAGTGCCAGGCCGCCGGAGAGCGCGCCGTCGCCGATGACCGCCACGACGCGGTAGTTGTCGGCTTTGATGTCGCGCGCGACGGCGATGCCGAGGGCGGCCGAGATCGACGTCGAGGCATGTCCGGCATTGAAGACGTCGTACTCCGACTCCTCCCGCTTGCAGAATCCGGAGATACCGCCGTGCATGCGGATGGTCTCGAACGTATCGCGGCGGCCAGTGATCAGTTTGTGCGGGTAGGTTTGATGGCCGGTGTCGAAGACGATCTGATCCCGCGGCGTATCGAATGTGTAGTGCAAAGCCAGCGTCAACTCGACGATGCCGAGGTTGCCGCCGAAGTGACCGCCGATCTTCGAGACGACCTCGATGATGCGATGACGGATCTCGCCTGCGAGCTCGTGGAGCTGCCGGCGGTTGAGTGACCGCAGGTCTTGCGGCGAATTGATGGTTTCGAGGAGCGTCATTGGCTGCGGCGCCTCACGATCGCCGTTCGCAGATGAAACGCGCGATCCCGGCGAGATAGTTCACCGGACCGCCGATGATAGCAGCGTTGCGGATTGCCTCGCTCAGGAGCGTGTCGATGGCGGCGCGTGCGGCATCCGTGCCGAAGAGCGCCGGGTAGGTCAGTTTTCCCTGAGCCAGATCCTTGCCTGCCGTCTTTCCGAGTGTGGTTGCATCCTCTTCCTGGTCCAGGAGGTCGTCGACGATTTGAAAGGCCAGACCGATGGCGCGGCCGTAGTTTCGAAGCGCCTCGATCTTCTCGTCATCCGCGTTCGCGAGTAGTCCGCCGAGGACAACGGAGGCCGTCAACAGCTTGCCCGTCTTGTTGCGATGGATGAAGTCGAGCTGTTCAGCAGTGGCCTCGTTCTTCCCCGTGGCGATGAGATCGGCGACCTGACCGC
>DATLVW010000720.1:0-4010 GCA_035577085.1 Thermoanaerobaculia bacterium | reverse complement strand
CACAGTGCGTACCCCACTGGGACACAGTGCGTACCCCACTGGGACACAGTGCGTACCCCACTGGGACACAGTGCGTACCCCACTGGGACACAGTGCGTGTCCCGGTACATGGTGGGTGTCCCACTGGTACATGGTCGATGTCCCAGTGGTACGCGGTCGGTGTCCCACAGGTACATGGTCGATGTCCCAGTGGTACATGGTCGATGTCCCAGTGGTACACGGTCGGTGTCCCAGTGGTACACGGTCGGTGTCCCAGTGGTACATGGTCGGTGTCCCAGCGGTACACGGGCGGTGTCCCAGTGGTACTTGGTCGGTGTCCCAGTGGTACACGGCCGGTGTCCCAGTGGTACACGGTGCTTGTCCCAGTGGGACTAGGTCGGTGTTCTGCGTCGCGGTGGATGTCGTGTTGCGCCACGGGGCTGTCGCAGTTCGCCGCGGCAGGTGTCGCACTGGACTTGGGTGGCGTCGCCGTCAGCCCGCTACGAGAACATTCGCGTCGAGGGCGTCGCGCCACGCCGCACGATCCACCGCGCGTCGTCTTCTGGATCGTGGACAACGGCATAGGGGACGCACGTCTCCGAATTTCGACCTCCGCCCTGACAGCCCTCGGGCGAGACGCCCGAGGGCCCGCGGTCGAGACGACCGCACTCCAGATAGAATCCCGTGTTCATGAACGAGCTTGATCCGGCGGTGCAGCGCGAGATTGATGCGCTCGGCATCCCGCACGAGGTTCTGGCCTGTAATCCGGAATGGGCCGACACCGATACCTTCTGCGCGAACTACGGCATCCCGCGGGAGAACGCGGCGAACACGATTCTCGTCGCGCTGAAGACGGAGCCGCGAAGCTATGTCGCGTGTCTGGTGACGGCGGCGACGAAGCTGGACGTCAATCACAAGGTGAGCAAACTGACCGGCGTCCGGCGCATGTCGTTTGCGTCCGCCGAGGAGACTGCGGCGCTGACGGGGCAAATGATCGGAGGCGTCACCGTTTTCGGTTTGCCGGAAGGCGTGCCGCTGTATGTGGATACCGAGGTGATGAGGCGGGAGTACATCGTCGTCGGCGGCGGCAACCGGTCAACCAAGATCAAGTTGGCGCCCGAGCATCTTCGCAAAATGGCTCGGACGATCGTGTCCGAGATTGCCGTGCCGCGCCCAGCCTAAACTATAGATTAGGCATCCAAAGCGCCACGAACGGCGTAAGTGTTACCAAAAGGAGGAGGTCGCATGAAAATCCGCATTCTGACCCTGGGTCTCTGTCTCATCACGGTGGCCGCGTTCGGCCAGGCCAATCCGAAGCTGAAGGAACTGAACTATTTCGACGGCACGTGGCAGTGCTCGGGAACATCGTTCGCGTCGCCGATGGGACCGGAGCATCCCACCAAGGCCACCGTCACCGCCGCCTGGATACTGGGGGGCACCTGGCTCGAAGCGCACTACAAAGAGGTGAAGACGGCCAAGAATCCGACTCCCTTCGAACTGCGCGCGTTCTGGGGCTACGACGAGCAGCCGAAGTCGCTTGTCGCCGGCACCGTCGACAACATGGGCGGCTATTCGACGGCGACGGCTGCCTGGGACGGCGACAAGCTCACGTTCACCGGGCCGATGCACGGCGGCGGTATGTCGTCGAATGGCCGGGACGTGTTCACGAAGGTCTCGAAGAGCGAGTTCCGCCACGAAGGCGAGATGGAAGACAAGGGCAAGTGGATCAAGCTCGACGAGGAAACCTGTAAGCGCTGATTGAGTTTGCGCACGCGACGAGGGGCCGGCGCTCTGCCGGTCCCTTTTTTCTTGACTCGTTGCTACTACAGTTGTAGTATGCCGCGCGATGAGCAAAGAACGCATCGCGCTAACGAAGTTCGAGACCGAAGTCATGAGCGTGCTCTGGCGGCTCGGCGAGGCATCGGTCCGCGAGCTTCAGGAAGCCATCGACCGCGCCGACCGTCCCGCTTACACGACCGTGCAGACGATCGTGCAGCGCCTGGAGCAGAAAGGCGCGGTGCGCCGCACGCGCAAAGCCGGCAACGCATACTTCTTCGAGCCGGCCGTGACACGCAAGTCGGTCTACCGCCGGCTGGTCGAAGAGTTGCTCGACCTGGTTGGCGGCTCGCAGCCGCTCGTCGCGCATCTTGTCGAGACCGGCAAACTGTCGCTCGACGACCTGAAGGCGATCGAGAGCAGCGCCAAGACGCCGAAGCGAGGCCGGAAATGACCGGCCATCTTTTCGAGTCGACGCTCGTTCTGGCGGTTGCTATTCTCCTGGCGCAGCTTCCGCGCCTGGCCGCGCGAACGCGTTACGCAATCGTTTTCGCGGCACTGATGAAGTTCGCGGTCCCCTCGGCGATCGTTCCGCGCGTTCTTGCATTCCTCGGCATCGAGCTGGCGCACGTGCCGAGGGGGACGATCGTCATCGAAGCGCTCGGACCGCTGAGCGCTGCCGATCGGAGCGAACCCGCTGTTTCGCTATGGCCGGCGATGTTGATCACACTCTGGCTGGTGGTTGCAATCGGCCTCCTGGCCCGCGCTCTCCTTCGCGGACGAATTGCACTGCGGCGTGCTCTCGCCGAAGCTTCCGACGCCACGCCCGGCGAGCTGGCCGCCCTCGGGCGCGCGATTTCACGGGCGCGCCTCGAACGACCCGTTCGCCTCGTCCGCTCGGAATCGATTTCAGCTCCTGCCACCGCCGGCATGCTACGTCCCGTCATCCTCATCCCGGCCGCGACGCATCTTGCGGCGGACGAGCTGGAGACGATCCTGACGCACGAATGCGCTCACGTCGCGCGGCGCGACAACCTTCTCGGTCTGGTCGAGTCGATCGCCGGCTGCGCGCTCTGGTTCCACCCGCTGGTCTGGATTGCACGCCGCATCCTCGACGGCACGCGTGAAGAAGCCTGCGACGCGGTCGTCATCGCATCGAGCGATTCCGGCACGTACATCAACGCATTGCGCAAAGTCTGCGAGGCCGCCATCGGACCCCGTGTAGCCGCAGTCTCGTGCATCGTCAGCAACACCATCCACGAACGAATGGAGGCCATCATGCGATTTGGATCACGCCGTCTTCTCAACCACCGCGCCGTCATCGCGGTCGTCCTCGCTCTTCTCACGGCAACCACGCTGGGGATCGGCGTAGCCCGCGCTCTTCCCTCGGGAGGCAGTCCGGATTCGAAGTACAAGGTCGATGTGACGCTGACCCGCGACGTGTCGTCCGACGTGTTCAACTTCGCCGTTACCGTGAGCGATCGAGCCAGCGGCGTCGTTGTCTCAACGGCCAACCTTCGGAGCCGCGTCGAGCAATGGTCGACGGCGACGTCTGAAATGACGTCAAAGAAGTCCGGACACCACACGGCCGTCGTCCGCGCGATCGGTCATGCGGATGGCACCGCCGAGGTTGAAACGACCGTAGATCAGGAGCCGGCGATCGTCGCGAGGATCGCCGCAAAGAGTGAGGCAGCCCGCAGTTCCAACGCAGTGGGCGTCTCCGGCGATTCGCCGCTCCGCGTTGGCGGCGACGTCAAGCCGCCGGTAATCATCAATCGCGTCGAGCCGATTTATCCAGCGCTTGCGAAGGCATCGAGGATCAGCGGCGTCGTCATCCTCGAAGTGGTGATCGATCACACGGGCGTCGTGAAGGATGCGCGCATCGTCAAACCATTGCCATTTGGCCTGGATCAGGCTGCGCTCGATGCGGTGAAGCAGTGGACGTTCCGTCCCGCCACTCTGAATGGAACGGCCGTGGACGTGCTCTTCAATCTCACGATCAACTTCCGAGCGGCCGAGCCCGCAGCCCCGCGCACGATCGCGCAGGGACCCACACCCAGTGGCGGCGAACCCATTTCGATCGATCTGAAAGATGCCGACATCCGCGACGTCATGAAGACGTTCTCGCTGGCAACGAACATGACCATCCTTGTCGACGACGACATCAGAGGGCCGGTTACGGTATCGGTGCGTGACACGCCGTGGATGGATGCCTTCGACCACATTCTCCGCGATGCCAATCTCCGCTACGAGCG
>DATLVW010000719.1:0-12080 GCA_035577085.1 Thermoanaerobaculia bacterium | reverse complement strand
GGTCTGGCGTATCTGGCGAGCTCGCAGTTTTAGTGGATGGCGGTGGTTTAGGACCGGGCAATTAGTTTTGAGATACCCGATCCGTTTGGCTCCGGTCTCTTGTCTCTGATCCACTGATCTCTCATCCCCTACCATCCAAATCCACTAATCTATTGTTCATCCCATGGCCACTCTTCCCGTCGAAGGACGCTGGTCGATCAAGTCTGTCGGTCGCGACAACATCGCGGAGACCCTGGCCTTTCTCCGGCGCGATCCGCTGATCAACGTGTATCTGATCGCACGCATCAACGAAGAGCGCTTTGCGTCGTCGACACAAACGGTCGAAGTGCGCCATAACCGCGAGATCGTCCTGGTCGCGTCCCTGGCCACGAATATCGTTCTGGCCGGCGACCGCGCGTTATCGCCAGACCTCACGGAGACCGCCATCGCCGCCATCGCGGACCGGATTCTGACGAAGATGCTGCCGGTACGCGCCATCATCTCGCCGGCTCATCTCGTGGAGCAGCTCTGGGCACGACTGCACAACCGCCTCGATCCGCCGACGGTCGTCCGGATGAATCAGCCGGTCTATGCGATCCGAGGCAGGCTCGACTTTCCCGATCTGAGCGAAGCGCGTTACGCGACCACGCGCGATCTCGAGGCGCTCGTCCCCGCGTGCGCGTCGATGCACATCGAGGAGGTGGGGATCAATCCGCTGGAACGCGACTCGGCCGGCTATCGGGAGCGCGTCCGCGAGCTGGTCGAACAGAAGCGCTCGGTAATCCGGATCGTCGACGGGATGATCGCCGCGAAATGCGAGTACTCGGCGGTCACCGACGACATGGTGCAGCTCATGGGAGTCTGGACGAACCCGCGCCTTCGCCGGCACGGCCATGCCCGCGCCCTTCTTCGCGAGGTGTGCGGCCATCTCGCGCGGAAAGGGAAGACTGTCACGCTATTCGTGAACGACTTCAACCTTCCCGCCATCGCCCTCTACGAGTCCCTCGGCTACCAGCGGATCGGCATGAACCGCGCCCTGATCTGGTGAATGGCGGCCAAAAAGGGGCCTGAACATTGCACAATTTGACGTCCAGCCGGCTTGACGCGGCGAAAGGATCGCGTTGCCAGGCTGGAGGTTGAAATGGCGGAGATCGGTACCGTTAAGTGGTTCAACAACGACAAAGGCTTCGGTTTCATCAAACGTGACACCGGGGAAGACGTGTTCGTTCATCACAGCGCCATCCAGGCTCAGGGGTATCGGACGCTGAACGAGGGCGAGCGCGTCGAGTTCGACGTCAAGCAGGGTCCCAAGGGATTGCAGGCCGAGAACGTCCACCGGGCGGAAGGCGAGCGGAACGCCTCCTAGGCCAGCGGCCTAGTGCTGTGTCGGCCCGAAACGCGCCATCATGAAGGCTCCGAGGGTGCCGCCCACGGCGAGCGCGGGAAGGGTCTGCCCCTGCCCCTTGAGCGACAGCACCAACGCAGCCAGCCCACCGGCAACAAGGATGAGCGTCCGCAACGCGATGTCCTGAAGATCGAGTTTCATGAGGGTTGCGGCGATTGGAGCGCCGTGAGAATTATTGTAACAGAGAATCCGACTGACTGGACCCCGAGGTAGAGTGGCATCCCGGTCTGACGATGAGGAGATCCAAATGAAATGCCGAGTTTGCGGAGGGACGCAGCAACCCACGAATACTGATCTCCCCTTCAAGACCGGAGAACGGTCCATCGTGATCCTGAAGTCTCTTCCGGTGCTTCAGTGCCCGCAGTGCCACGAGTACTCGATCGACGATCCGACGTTCCGAAGAGTGGAGGAGATCCTTGCCCATGTCGACTCCGGCGCTGAGCTGGAGATCATCCCCTTCGCAGCCTGAGTTCACCGCAAAGAAACGTCGTTCACTCCACCGACAACCGACAACCGACAACGCGCGCCCGCCAGGGGCGCGCAATAATCACATTCTCTGCGGCACCGGAATCCCCAGCAATTCCAACGCTCCCGCCATCGTGCGCCGGAACACCTCGGCGCACACGGCGCGGCGCTGCCGCTCGTCGGCGTCCTTCTCGTTGAGGATCGGATACTTGTGGTAGAAACTGTTGAACTTCTGGGCCAGCTCGAAGAGGTCGTGGGTGATGATCGACAGCTCCAGCGCGTCGGTGGCTCTGCGGATCGCGGCCGGCAGCTCAGCGCTCAATCGCACCAGTTCCCACATCTCGTCCGTGAGTCCCTCGGTCAGCGTAAGTGCGTCGAGTGACGCATCATCCAGTCTGGCATCGACATCCCGCTCCGCCATCTTGCGGAAGATGTTCTCTACGCGAACGACTGAGTACTGCAGGTACGGCCCCGAATCGCCCTCGAACGTGAGCGCCTCGTTGAAATCGAAGGCGATGACTTTGTTGCGGCCGTACTTGAGCATGAAGTAGCGGAGCGCGGCGACGGCGATCTGATGTCCGAGTTGCTCGATCTCCGCATCGGTCAACCCTTCGCCGCGTCCTTCGCGCACCGACTCGGCGGCCTTGGTCTGCAACACGTCGATCAGATCGTCCGCCTTCACGCCGAGGCCCTTGCGGCCTGACATTTCGATGAACGGCTTCTTCGAGTCTTCTTCGGAAACCTCGATGTCCAGCGCCTTTGCCGTGGCCGGGGTTAGCGCCACCATTTCGTATGAGAAGTGAATCGACTTCTCCGCCTCCCGCGCGTGACCGAGTTGGCGGACGCCTTCCTTCACCACTTTCTGCAGATAGGCCTGACGGACGTCGATCACGTTGACGACTCTCTGCGCACCGCCGAAGTGCGGCGAATCGGACGATCCGTCGTCGGCGCTCGTCGTCTCCCACAACACGTGGCCATCGGGATAGGTCCAGAACTTCCGGAAACCGAACGTGCGATCGAGCAGCCCGAACTTCCAGAGCTGATAGGCGATGTCTTTGCCGGTGTAGGTGACGGTTCCATTCGAGCGCACGAGGATCTTGTCCGGCTCGTTCATCCCTTCGAACTCGGAGGCTTCGTCGAGTTTCATCACCCAGCAGTCTTTGTGTTTGCCTTCCGTCTCCTGAATCACGGCGCCGCTGGCCTTCAGCAGCTCGAATGCGCGGTCCCAGAAATGCAGCGCGATGATGTCGCTCTCTTTCGGCAGAAGGTCGTAGGTGATGCCGAGGCGGAGCATCGTTGCGATGTGGCGCTTGACGATCGCGCGCGCAATCGTCGACGCGAAATCGAACGTCTCGCCCTCGTGCCGCTCAATGTCGTGCAGCGTGTCCCGCCGCCACTGCTGCGCCTCGGGATGCGCCGCGTAGTAGCTGGCCATCTTCGAGTAGACATCCCAGCAGTAGTAGTCGAAGCGGACGTTGGGGTCGTCGATCATCGCGCGAACATCCGCGAGTGACTTCGGCTCGAGGTGCTGGAAGGCGACGACGACGTCCGCAACCTGCACGCCCGTGTCATCGATGTAGTTCTGCGTCTCCACGCGATACCCCAGCCACTTCATGCAACGGACGTAGGTGTCCCCTAGGATTGCGTTGCGAAGGTGGCCGATGTGGGCCGCCTTGTTGGGATTGATGTTCGTGTGCTCGACGATGACGCGCTCGCCGGTTGGCGCCGCCGGTGTCATCACACTGCGAATGTGTGCCGCAGTGAACGCGCCGCGGTCGAACCGGAAGTTCAGATAGCCGGCGCCTTCGACGTTCACCGACTGCACGAACATCGGCAGCGTCAGCCCGTCCACCATCGCCTCGGCGAGCTCACGCGGCTTCCGTTTCAGCGCCTTGGCCAGCTCCAGGCAGAGCGGCGTCGCCAGATCGCCCATCGCCAGACGCGGCGGCGACTGCAGCACGACACGATCGATGGCGTGGCCAAAGAGCGTGAGGACGCGCGAGGTGAGAGTTTCTGTCAGTTGGTCAGTAATCTGCTCGAGAATCAAGGCGCACTCCGATCAAAGGAAGAAGAATGAGGGGTGAAGGATGAAACCCGTCGGATTATTCATCCTTCCAACAGCGACTCGCCCGTCATCTCCTTCGGCTGCGCGATGCCGAGGATGGCAAGCATGGTCGGCGCGACGTTCTGCAGTGAGCCGCCGCTTCGAAGTTTGCCGAACCGATTGTGAGAATCGACGAGGATCAGAGGAACAGGGTTCGTCGTATGCGCCGTGTGCGGCTGACCGGTCGCCGAGTCGAACATGAATTCGGCGTTGCCGTGGTCGGCGGTGATCAGCGCAATGCCATCGATCTTCTCGACTGCGTCGAGGATGCGATCGACCGCGACGTCCGTGTCATGCACCGCTTCGATCGCCGCGCTCATGACGCCGGTGTGGCCGACCATATCGGGATTGGCGATATTCATGATGATGACGTCGAACTTCTTCGAGGCCACCGCCTCGACGACTTTGTCCGCCAGCGCGACGATCGACATCTCCGGCTTCAGATCGTACGTGGCGACTTTCGGAGAAGGCACGAGAATCCGTTCTTCGCCCGGCGACGGCGTATCGGAGCCGCCGTTGAAGAAGAAAGTGACGTGTGCGTACTTCTCTGTCTCGGCGATGCGGAGCTGTTTCAGGCCCGCGTGGGAAAGGACTTCGCCGAGGTGGTTCTTCACCTCCTGCGGAGGGAAGAGCACCGGCAGCGTCCACTCTTCGCGATAGGAGTTCATCGTGGCGATCCGCAGCTTCGGATTTACGGCGCGGTGAAAGCCGTCGAAGTCAGCGTCCTTAAAACCAGTGACGATCTGGCGCATGCGGTCCGCGCGGAAGTTGAAGAAGATGACCGCGTCGCCGTCTTCCATCCGCCCTTTGTGCGCGCCTTCGGGTGTGAGCACCGATATCGGCTCGATGAACTCGTCGGTCACGTTCTGTTCGTAGAAGCGACGTACCGTCTCGATCGGGTCTTTTGTTTCGGTGCCGACGCCGAGGGTCATGAGGTCGTAGCCGCGCTGAACGCGATCCCAACGCTTGTCGCGGTCCATCGTGAAGTAGCGTCCGATGATCGTAGCGATGCGCGCCTCGGGCTTGTCCTTGATGTGCTCCGCGAGCCGTTCCAGGTATTTCTCCGCGGACTTCGGCGGCGTGTCGCGGCCGTCGAGAATGGCGTGAACGAAGACTTCTTTCGCGCCGAGTGCGATTGCGGCGTCGATGAGTCCGTGCAAGTGCGTCTGCATCGAATGGACGCCACCGTCGGACAGGAGCCCGACGAGATGAACCGCTCCTCCGCCCCGCACGAGATCGATCAACGTCGGATTGGCTTCCAGCTCGTGCCGCGCGACCGCCTTGCCGATGCGGACGATGTCCTGATCGACGATCCGCCCCGCTCCGATGTTGAGATGTCCCACCTCGGAATTACCCATCTGATCGCGTGGCAATCCGACAGCGCGGCCAGAGGCTTCGAGCGTGGTCCACGCCGACTCCCGATACAGCCGATCGAAGCGCGGCGTATCCGCCTGGGCAATGGCGTTGTACTCCGACTCGCGGCGGCAGCCGAAGCCGTCGATCACGATGAGGATGAGAAAGGGACGGGTGGGCATTGGTGTGGGTGTCGGGAGTCGGAGAAGAATCTCCGAATCGCGATGCGCGACGATATCAAACGAGGCGGGCTCGCGTGTCGGGCGTCCGGCGCCGGCGTAATTGCTCGACTTCTGATGATGATGACTGCCACTTCCGAACGGGTGGTATCACTCGTCGGGCAATCGCGATGGGTGTTGCCGGCTCCGACTCCCGACCCCCGACCAGCGACTCCCGACAACCCGCGCCCCAACCCTGCTACACTTTCCGCACAGCAATCAGCACCGCGGGAGGGGGCGGACCATGAAGACCTGGGAGTACAAGATCATCAACGTCCGGTCGGAGAATTACTCGATGGATCCGCGGCGCGCCGAAGAGTTGAATCGCCTGGGCGACGATGGATGGGAGTTGGTCAGCATCACATCGATCAATTTCAAGACCGGCGCGACCGATCACATCGGTATGGTCTTCAAGCGTGAGAAACAGCAACCGCACGCCTAGTTCCGTCCGCCGCCGGCAGCTCTCGTCCCCGTCATCGAAGTTCTTCTGCTACAGTTCTTCGTAATCAATCGGAGTGAGAGCCATGGCAAAGAAAATCCTCCTCGCGGATGACAGCATCACCATCCAGAAAGTCGTCGAACTGACGTTTTCAGACGGTGATTACGAAGTCACGGCGGTCAACAACGGCGCGAAAGCGATCCAGAAACTATCGGAGATGCGTCCGGACATCATCCTGTCGGACATCATCATGCCGGAGAAGAATGGCTACGAGGTGTGCGAGTACGTAAAGTCGCATCCCGAGTATCGCAACATCCCCGTGATCCTGCTGACCGGAACGTTTGAGCCGTTCGATCCGGATCGCGCCGACAAAGCCGGCTGCGATGCCGTGGTCACGAAGCCGTTCGAATCGCAAAGCCTCATCCACAAAGTCGAAGAGCTCGTGCAGCAAAGCCGGTCGAATGCGTCCGCAGCCGAACCGGAAGAGGCTGTCGCTCCCGCACTTTTCGCCGACATGCCCTCGTTCGAGGAGCCGGCGCCCGCAGCGGCAGTCGATCCATTTGCACACGACGACGACATCTTCTCCGCCGCACCGGCCGCAGCGTCGCCGACGACCACGGACATGCCTTTCGACGCTCCACCGGAACCGGCATACGGAAACGAAACGCGGGCGCTCCCGCGGATGAGTTTTGAAGAGATGCAGCAGATGGCGAACGCTCCTTCGACACCGGCCCCGCATCAGGAGGAGGCACCCGCTCCCGAGCCCTCACCGTGGGACGAACCGGCGCCGGCGTTCGGAGGCGAAACCCGCGCTTTCCCGCGCATGAGTTTCGAGGAGATGGAGCAGATGGCGTCGGCATCGCAGCCGGCTGCCGAGACGCCAGCGGAAACGCCGTCGCCATTCGAGGCAGCACCGTCTTCACCCGCCGAGGAGACCTCGCCGTGGGACGAGCCGAAAGAAGACGCCGGTGCTACGCGCGCCTTCCCAGCCATGAGTTTCGAAGAGATGCGTCAGATGGCCGAGGCGCAGGCAACACCCGCGCCGTTTGAAACGCAGGCGGAAGTCCCAGCACCGGCCGAGCCGTCGCCCTGGGATGAGGCACCTTCGTCATTTGGCGGCGAGACGCGCGCATTTCCCCGCATGAGCTTCGAGGAGCTGGAAAAGATGGCCGCCAAGCCGGCCGCGACACCGGAGCCGGAACCGCAACCGGAACCAGAACCCGCATGGTCCGCTCCCGAAGAATTGCCGACCGCGGATCCGTTTGCGGATACCTCGCAAGCTGAATCGCCGTTCGCGGCAGAGGTGCCGGAGCCGGCCCTGGCCGAAGAAGCGCCATGGACTGAGCCGGCGGCCCCTGAAGCGGCTGCTGCGAGCACCGAGGTCAATTCGCAGATCACCGACTCCGTCACGGACGCTGGCGCCGTGCCGGCCGACCTGACCCCCGATCTGACTGACGCTCAGGTTGATCGGATTGCCCGTCGTGTTGTGCAGCTCATGGCCGACAAGGTCGTCCGCGACATTGCTTGGGAAGTGATTCCCGACCTCGCCGAGATGGTGGTGAAGGAACGGATCCGCCAGCTCGAAGCGGAGGGGTAGTTCGCGGTTGCGGGGTTACTTCGTCGCGAGGCATCAGGCAAGACCCCAATGAAGATCTATACGAAAACCGGCGACAGCGGCGAGACGTCGCTGTTCGGCGGTGCCCGCGTCCGCAAAGACGACGCGCGCATCGAGGCTTACGGCACGGTCGACGAGTTGAACTCGTTCATCGGCGTGGCCCGCGCAACCTGGCCATCATCTTCCGGTGATGCGCAGCTTCACGCGATCCAGTCGGACCTTTTCGATATCGGCGCCCATCTGGCTTCGCCCGGCCTGTCGCGATTCGACGGCCCTGACCCCGCGCGGATCGCGGCGCTCGAGCAGTCGATCGACGCGATGGAGTCCGAGCTCGCGCCGCTCAAGACGTTCATCCTCCCCGGCGGCAGCACCGCGGCAGCGCATCTTCACGTCGCGCGTACGATCTGCCGCCGCGCGGAACGGCTCGTGGTCGCGCTACGCGATGACGATGCCGCGACAGTCGCGTCGATCACCTACCTCAACCGGCTATCGGATTACCTGTTCGTCGCGGCGAGGTACGCGAACCACCTGTACGGTGTTCCCGATGTGCCGTGGACGCGAGGGTGACGCTTTCAGTTGGACATTCCATTTGCAAGCATCCCCTAGCTGGCGAGCGCTGCCGATCACATAGCCGTCACATAAGAGTTGTAGCAGCAAGTCTCGCTAATTCAGTCATTTACAATACATGAGTAAACTTCAGTCTCCCATTGGCGCCACTTCTGATCACACAAATCTAGGCCCAGTAGGGGACGTATTTTGCGTGTTTGTTTGACTTACTTTCAGGATCACTACGTTTGATCATCCCCGCTTCGATCGTCTCGGCGATGATCCGAGACGCAATGGAGTAGTTTTCGGCAGCGATGCCGAACCGCTCGCGCAAGGAAGTGTTCGTCATCGTATCGTTGGAAACGTAACGCAAGCAGGCATGCTGGAAACAGGCTCGTACACGATCGTCCCTCTCCATCGATGAGAGCTTTTGCGGAGCGTAAAGAGTTACTTTTGTGTGCTGATCCGTAACGTCGAACCGCGGCGCTGGCAACTGGAACATCTCCACGGCTTTGATTACCTTGTCGATTCCACTACCTCGCTCTTCGCAGATTTTCATGCGTCGCATGAGAGCTCCGAGCTTTTCGTTTCGGGACTGCGGTGGAGCGTCCAGGAACCGTTCCGTGTCAATCAGAGGTTTGCCTGGATTGGTGATCTCAATCCGTTCAGCGAACACTTCGATGATTGGGCCTGTCCCTGAGATTCTGAAGTCCTGATGAATCAGCGCATTCGCGATCAACTCACGAATCGCTATCTCAGGGTACATCCTGACCTCAGTTCGAAATGCCTGCATGATCTGCTCATTTGCCGGCAGCAGATCATTGAGGTAGGCGACAAGGCCCGCGAATCCGCTTGCGTAACCGCGCTGTCCTCCTTGCTCCCGAATGGTCTCCGAGCGATCACGACCCTTGTAAACAACCAGGCGAACTTGTTTCCGGCTCAGAGCTGAAAACTTCGAGAGATCGCGGGCGAAGAGGATGGCGCCGAGGTTCGTGATGTTGAACGTATCTCGGAGGCGATCGAATTCGATCAGCTTATCGTCCGCAAGGCCGTTGATGATCGACGCCCGTTCCGAAGGTAGCGGCTTCTGAAGAAGCTCGAAGTAAGCGGGGTAGTCGAGCAATGCGAGGAGATCAGCGCTTCGAACGTGCGTCTCGCCGATCTCGGTTTCCCAGTCACGACGTTCGAGCAATCTCCAGAGATCGCGCTCCTTCTCCGGATGATCTGAACTCATGATCACGAAACCTGACCGGAGTGTGTGACGCGGCAGGCACTTCGATTAGCGAAACCGGTTTCCCGTCAATATCCTCCTCCACAATCCGGAAGTTGACTCTTGGCGAGAGTTGATGCGAGAGCCAGTTTTCAAGCTCTTCGTTTCCAATCTTCTTTGCGTGCAACCGTACCTTCGTGCCGATGACCTCATGCGTTATGTTGCTGATCCCCCATACGATGTAGCCAAACCGCCTGTCCGACAGCGCTGCGGAGTTGGATAGGGCCGAGATGTACTCGCCGATTTCCTCGGGCGTATCGTCATTCAGCTTGAACTCGATCCATTCGGTTTCTCTGTTCGCCGCAGTGAGGTGCGCGAGCAGATTGGACAGATCAGGATGATCTCACGCGGGCGTCGGCGCTACTCCCCCGAATCCCGCCGTTTCGCTGGATTCGCGGAGTTCTTCCACGCCGACCACCAGAGATCGCGTAACAGCGACGCGCCCGCAGCCAGCCGCTCGCTGGCGAATGTCTTTCCCTCGGGTGAAGGAGCGCGGAAGATGTCGAAGTCTCCCTTTTTGTCGAGTTGGTATGTCCGCTCGACCAGAGTGTTCGATTGCCGCACAAACGCGATCGCCGTGTCGAAGTAGTCGGCGCGCAACTGCGGAGCCGCCAGCTTCGCCACGATGTTTTCCGTGGCGATCGAGTGCGATACGAAGTCAGTTTCGAAGCGCGCGTGGATCTGGCAATCGTTGGCGTAGCCGTTCGGGTTCGGCCAGATCCAGCCGTTGTAGGCGATCGTCGTATGCAACGGATTCGAGGCGTCCGCGACGAAGTGCCCGAGAACGCCGGAGTCGCGAACGATGTCGCGCTCGATGAACGCGCGCTCCGGTGAACTGGCAGGCGTGGCGCGCCAGAGACGCCATTCAGTCGTGATCTGCTCGCACATCTCGGCGATGCGCCACGGCAGGAAGCCGGGATCCGAGTTCCGGATGCCGAGGCGGCGCTGCGTGCCCGAGGTGATGAGGAGCGCGAGAAACGCGTAACGGTCGCGCGGCAGTTTAAGCCCGGCAACGTACTCGTAGTTGAGCTGGTGATCCGGACTGTTCGACGCATCGACCGACTGACCACCTCCGCGCCAGCGGTCGGGATCAGGACCCAGCCAGGTGAGCTGCGGGAACGATCGATAGAAGAACTGTGGCATGTCGGTCGGCAATCCGATCGCGGCCGCCTCGTTGGTCATCAGGTGCCCGGCCTGCCCCCACGCAAACGCGGGAGCGGTGCAAAGCATGAGCAGAAGAGGGAGGAGGATTCGTTTCACCGGCCGATTGTAGTTGAGGCAAAAAAGGAAACGGCCTCGCAGGGTGCGAGGCCGCAATCATTTCCAGATGGTCGGGGCAAGAGGATTTGTACTTTTCGCGTCCCCGTGGTTTCTGTAACTTACTGATTCTATAACACTCCAGAAGCTCTATCTGTTCCAAAAACCGGCGGGCTAGGTACAAATCAAGTACACGAAAGCGCTACCGTCCATTCCATATCGTCTTCCGGTACCAGACTTTGATTATCGCGTCGATACCCTTGCCCTTGTTCGTAAATCTCACTCGCGCAATCGGCTTGTCGTAGTTCGTGTTGATCGGAGACACGACCCGCGAACCATCAATGAACTCCTCCTCGGCAACAAGGTAGTCATTAAGTGCCTCCGAGTAGTCCCAGGCGAATGCGTCCACATCTTTTGGGCGAGCGACCCACTCCGAAGTCTCCCCTGGCTTCACGTCCAACTCCACGAGGTCGTGCCGGCCGTTCGAGAGCGACACCGCCTTCCCCGCCACTTCGAGGAGAATCCCGAACGTCGCAAAGAAGAGAAGACCCCCGCATCCGAGCGTCACCACGGCGTTCGGTTTCAGCTTTCTCACGGAGCCTCGATGGTATCATCCGACCGGACAAAAGTGCTCTTTGACCTACCCGCTCGCATCGGGCGCGGGGACACAAACCTCCCGAATACGGAGGCTTGGAATGGTGGAAGAAACGAAGCACCTCTATTCACTCGATGCGAATCACACGTACAGCGTGAAGGAACTTTCACAACTCTGGAACCTTTCGAGAGAATCGGTAACGCGACTGGTCGAAGAAGAGTCGGGCGTTCTAATCTTCAAGATGCAGGACACCGGCAAGCGACCGTATCGGGTCTTTCGGATTCCAGGTTGGGTTGCCCTTCGCATAGAGAATCGCTCAGCGGTACGTATCCCATAACCTACCTACGCTAGTAGGAACCCCGGTTGTAGTACGGATAGCGCCGGACACTCGGCGCGTCCTTTTTAACTGGTTGAGAATACGACGCCTAACGGCGACGGCTAACGGCTCCTGGTTCGCCAACCGTCCCTCTCCCATCGGAGGGGGCGAGTCCCGCGTATTTGCTTCCAACCTATCGTCCTACCGCTCCTATCCCTATCGGGCACGGGGGAAAAGAGGCACCTGTGACGAATGAGATGGTGGTCGGGATAGTCATAGCCATGCTCGCTTGGTGGGCCGTCTGGCTCATCTTCATGAACTACGTGGCGAAGACCACCATCCCGCCGGGACACGTTGGATGGGACGGCGAGAAGCTCTACGAACCCGGTCACTACAAAACGATTTACCAAGTCCAGATCGTTGATTTGTCTCCCAGAATCACGACCGTGAAATCCGGCAATCGGACGTTGATTTTTACTTGGGTTCCCGATCGGCAAAACCTTCCAGCGTTTTTTCGG
>DATLVW010000718.1:0-4140 GCA_035577085.1 Thermoanaerobaculia bacterium | reverse complement strand
GATTCTCCACTTTCCTCCGCGTATGCCGCCTCAGCCCATAATTGGTCGCGATCTGCTTTTATGCCGTCTGTATTTATGGAACCGGTGGCGATGGGCCAGAAACGCCTGTTGCCGGTTTCCGATTTCAAATATGTGTTTTCGTTCGTGGTCCCGATAAATATCCCGCGTCGCTTCATGTCGACCCTGATTCGCCCGTAAGCCGGTCGCGCCCGATCCTCGGTGCGCGAAATGAATTGCTTCAGGCGCTGCACATCGGTGCGGCGCATTCCTTCCAGCTCCGCTATCTCGTGGAGCCACACGCCAGTGAACGCTTCCTGCTGTTCCCGGTCGCCCACTGCAAGAATTGGCTGATCGCTGAAATTGTCGTCGCCCGCGAGATATCGGATCGCCGTCGACTTTCCCGTCCCTTCCGGTCCCTCGAACACCACGACCTGATCGAACTTGGTGCCGGGTGTCCGCGCGCGCCGCACGGCTGCAATAAGCATGAGCCTCCCGGCCGCGTGCACGAATGGAGTATCCGGCGCGTTCATGTAGTGCGGCAGCCACGTGTCAATTCGCCGCACTCCGTCCCACCGCAATCCGTCGAGATAATCGACCACTGGATTGAACTGGTGCTCCAGACAGAGCGACACCGCCGCGTCCCGCGCGTTGCGTTCGCCGGGATCGAATCCGAATTCGCGCTTGATCACGCGCCGCAGCATCGTGACCGCGTTGTCGCCGAGATCGCCCGCCCACTGGTCGATCACGTGCCCCGCCAGCAGCATCTTCTCGTGGAACGTATCCTTGCGGCACGTGACGCCGAGCGCCTCAATTGCTTGCGCGGCGTTGGTCGCCGTCGCCTTGGGGCGCCCCTTATCGTCGAGATCGATGAAGATGGGACCGCCGCCTACGGGCCCCGCCCCGCCGAACGTCTGCCCGAATGCAAAACTATGCCCGTTAAGCCCTTCAATCTTATGGCCATTTTTTTCGGGCCCAACCCCCACGACATCGCCCTTCCACCCATGCTCCGCTGCGAGGTGGTACACGGAAGCCACAGTAACGCTCCCGGCGTTACCGATTCTCCCTGAGAAGCTCGCCCATCGCTTCTCCAGGTCTTCCCGGCCGCGGTAGAGCCCGAGCCCCTCGCCGCGCCCTGTGCTGGTCCTGGACCACTCGTCGGCTATCTCCAGACCGATATCCGCCCCGCCTCCATCCCTCCAGTGCAGGTCGTGCAGCGCCATGAGAATGCTCGCCCACGTCCTGCCGTCGATCGAGGCTGGGATGGAACGCAACGCGCTCCGCAGCCGCGCTTCCTCGTGCGCCGTCCAGGGCGTGCCGACGGCCGCGCTATGCACCAGGCGCCCGCCTGTCCGCGCCGCGAGCTTGGCCGCGACCCACGCCGGAGGCGGTCCTGGTACCAAGGTATTGGGCCCCTGAACGGACAGGGAACCGGTTCCCGTTCCTGATTCGTGCGTTAACGAATCAGACCGATTAAATCCTCCCTTGACACCTGCCTCTGCCCCGCCTGTCGGACGTTGCTGCAGGCCCTTGGCTTCTCCTCCCGCCAGGAGCCAGCTCCGCAACCAGTCTGATGGAACAGCGGGCGCGAGCGTCGCGTCGATCCACTCGTAGCGCCTGCCGGTGCGATGGATGCTCGGTGGAGCGACGACATAGCCGCCCTCGCCGCGGACGTGCAGGTGGCCCTTGGCGGCACTTCTGGGACCTTCGCACGCAAAGTACAGATGTCCGCCGTTGCCGGTACGGGCTGCGAGCGTCGAGGGGAAATCACCGAGTTTGGCCGCGAGCAGCGCCAGGAGTTCATCGCGGCCGCGCTCGCCGTCGATGTCCATGACGGTAAGACCGTTGCCAGTAGCGATACCGATGTTGGCGTCAGGCCACTTCGCCCACCACTCCTCGATCGTCGCGCGATCGGTCGTCGCGCCCTTGAACCCGCCAGCGATTCGGGGATGTTTGCCGGCGTTGGTGCCGCAGGCTTCGCGCTTGTAGCATGTGCATACTGGCGTATCCGCCGACTTGAACCACACGCTATGGAGAGGGAATACGCGCCAGCCGCGGCCGGCGTATTGCAACGCTGCTTCCAGCAGTGGGTTTGTCGATGGCATGCACTACCCTTTGTGTTCACTTGACACGCCGGGGGCGCTGGCATAGGTGTGCAGGGCTGTCGTTCCCTGATCCCATGCAGCATTTCCCCAGGCGCCCCGGCCTTATCCACCGGGGCGTTTCCCTTTTGGGACCGGCAAGGTGCGCGTCATCCCCCCGTCATGTCAATCCGCTTTGTTCCATCACGACTTCGTGATCGTGGGTCTGTTGACGTATTCCTTACAAATATGTAGAGATTGCGTATCGCAGATCAAGGAACAAATACCAGTGACCGAACACGAGAAAGCCCGAGCGTGGCGCCAATCGCTTGGCCTCAGTCAGAAAAAGCTGGGAGAACTGCTCGGCTATTCGATTGAAACCATAAGCTGGTTCGAGAAGGGCATGACGCCTCCGCGCCTGCACGAGACCGATCGCAGGATCAAGCCCTGGATCTGGCGCCGCTATCACCTTGCCTGCCGCGGTCTGGCGGCTGAGATGAAGAATCCCCGATGGGATTGGGACCACGAGAGGGAGGCGGTATGAATATGAGTCCGGAAGTTCTGGATCTGTGTCACAGACTCGAAGCTGTAGCGAATTCCTCCGACGATCTTCTTCGTCAGGTGCTCCATGGAGCAAGCTGCACTGTTGGAAGTCTGCTCGGGCAACGCAGCGCCAACCACAGTGCGGTGCTCGACGGTATTGATATGGCACACAAAGTCATTCGTGCGGCGGCAACCGAGGTTTTCACATACAGCGAAAAAGTCAGGGCCGCTCAAAAGCGGGAGAAATAAAGTGGCAAGCAGAACGATCACAAGCTGCGATCGGTGCAAGGCCGACGGTCTGGTCATGTCGACCACGATATCAATTCTTGGCAAGCGGCAGGATGCCAGCAATCTCGGCGCCGACAATACGGCGTGGTGGCCAAACAATATCGCTAGAGGAATGGATCTATGCCACGCCTGCTTTCACGACCTGCACCGCAGGATCGAAGGTTTTCTGGAAGCCGATCTCTGTGCTATAGCGCAGGTGCGTGATCGCATCGAAGAACTCGAAAACGGCGGCATGTCTACTGTGGACGCCCTTCGCACCGTTCACCAGGAAATAGAAAAGGCGCGAACATGATCTGGTCCACCCTCCTTGTCATCCTGAGCACCATGCTGTTCTGGTCCGTCGTTTTCTATGGGGTATCGCGATGAGAGTTTACCTTCTGCTGGGCGGTCTGTTCTCGATCGACGGCTATGTCACAAGTCCCGGCATGCTCCAGCTGCGGGGGATGGTCCAGGAAAACATTCCAGGAACAACCTTCAACGCGTACTTGTGGGGCGATTTCCTCAAATGTCATCGCGATCTGATGGAGCATCAGAACGATAAGCTCGCCGTGATCGGCTATTCGGGAGGTGGGCATAAGGCGACGTGGATTGCCAACGGGTACTACGGAGATGTTCGGAATTACCTGGGCAAGCCTCGCATCGATCTCATGGTCCTGTATGACCCAAGCCCGACCTGGTCGATGATGCAGATCGGAAACAACGTGAAGAGGGCAATCTGCTATGAAAACCTCACTCCTTGGATGCTGGGTCTCGGTGGCGGAGTTCTTAAAGGACCGAATGTCACGACCATACCGATCAGAATGCAGCATCTCGCAGTCCAGGCCAGTGGGACCCTGCACAGACAGACGCTGTCGCGCATAAAAGAACTGGGTGCGCAATGAAGTGCTGCCCCACCTGCAAACGCCCCTTCCCGCCCGAGATCGAGCTGTCGAGCCGGTTCCGGCAAAAAATATACGACTTTATCGCCAGACATCCCGAAGGCGTTACAACCATGGACATCATGCAGGAGATATACGCCGAGCGCCTGGACGGGGGCCCCGAGAGTCCCAACGTCATCCGCGTCATGGTCTCGCACATCAACGCCGAGCTGGAACGTCGCGGGATCGAGGGCCGGCTGGCAGGAAGCGGCGGGCGCCACTCGGTATACCGCTGGTATGCCCCAGGCTCGAACGTCCCACGTCTTGGCAGGCTCGTGAAGCGGCTCAAGCCCGAGGTCGTCGAAGCGATCCGC
>DATLVW010000717.1:0-3215 GCA_035577085.1 Thermoanaerobaculia bacterium | reverse complement strand
GTAGGTCTCGGCGTCGAGATAGACGTTCGACTCTTTGCCGTCCTTCGTCGTGACTTTCAGCTTGTAGGCCGGCGTGCCCTGTACATCCTCTTTTCCGACGTACTCGACCTTGTTCCCCTTAGCCTTGTAGTCAAAGGTGGGACCATCAAAGTCGGCCTCGGTGCGGACGTCCTTCAACTGCTCTTCAGCCATCTTCTGTGGATCTTTGTTGCCCTGGAACGGCATCACCATCCAGCCGGTCGTACCGTCGTATGCCTGACTGCCGGTCATTCCCTGAATCGTGAAATCAACGCGCATTTTGGACGGACGCGTCTTGGTGAGCGTGAAGGGAGCCTCGATCGGCCCCATCTTCATCTTGCCGGTCATCTGCACCGACTTCAACGCCATGAGCTTGTCCTTCCCACCCATCGCTTTGAGGTTCTTCTCCAGCAATTCATCGGCCGTCTGACCGAACGCCGAGATTGCAAGCAGCACCACGGCGCAGAGCGAAAGCAGCAGTTTCTTCGACATGAATCCTCCTGGTTGTGTTTGGACGTTTTGATTGTTTCATACGAACGCCGGCGGGCCGGGTTTTCTGCCCGTCGGCGCGTTAACCCTGGCGGGCACGAAGAGAGGCCGCAGTTTCGCGAACGGTATCGTTCCTCAAGGGCTCGCTAGCCTCGACTGGTATGGCGACTCGTATCCCACCTTTCCGGACAAGACGCACTTCCCGCTCCGCTGGCTCGATCTCAACCCGGCCATCTCGGCAGGTAATGCGCAACGCCATTCCGGGCTCCAGATGAGCCTCATCGCGAATCGTTCTCGGAAGCACAAGCCGGCCAGCGGCATCCATGGTTGAGAACGTCCGGCGCTTCACGGTTCAGGTATTAGACCTCGGAGCGCTGGATGTCGCCACAATCACCTCCCGCACCCGCGCCCGGATCTCGCCAGGCTCGGCGGTGAGACGATCACGCTCCGCAGCCTCCAGCAACGAGCGGAGTGCGCGATAAGCGTCTCCCCGATCCGACTGCTCGCGGACGAGGAGCGACGGGTCGGCGCCACTGGTGACGAGCCAGGCGTCGACCGCGGCGCGTGTCTCGGCCGGAGTCTCGCGCAAGAGCGACCGCGTTTCGCGCCGGATGCGCATCGCGCGCTGCACGCGCGGCCCCGTGATGGCGATCAAGATCGCGATTGCCGCGAGCACACCCGCGGCAGGCAGCGACCGGCGCGCCGCTTCGAGCCGGGCATCGTGCGGCGGTGGCGTCGCAGCCGGCGGATTGGCAGCAGCACTCGCCGCTTCTACGAGCACGCTCCGCTCCTCGCAGCGAAGGTCGCGCCTCGCACCGGCCGGCGTCAGGATCGTGCTCACGAGCGGAGGAACGACGAACACGCCACTGCTCGATGGAAAAATCAGAAACTTCCACCGCCGCGTCATCGTGCCTTCGCGGCGCTCCACCGTCACTCCCTTCTCGGCGATTTGCATGCTTCCGTCGAGTGCGCGCGCAAACGCGGGGGGCGGCGCGGCGCGAAGATTCGCCCGGCCGCTCATCACCACGTCGATCGACACCGGCCCTCCGCTCTTCTGCTGCGGCGCCTGGCACTGCATGGAGACATCGCCCACCGTTGCGACGGGCGGGCCGGGCGGAATCGCCCGCGCCT
The DNA here is from genome assembly GCA_035577085.1 of Thermoanaerobaculia bacterium. Lineage (GTDB taxonomy): Bacteria > Acidobacteriota > Thermoanaerobaculia > Gp7-AA8 > Gp7-AA8 > JADGNZ01. Next base: position 1,577 of record DATLVW010000717.1, on the reverse strand, counting down.
CGATCGTCAACGCGGCGGAGCGGCGATGGATGTCGAAGAGCGTTCCTTCGAACAACCCGAAAGGGTTTCCGATCTCCGAGCGCCGCATGACCTGTCCTTCGATCGACATCGGCTCGACGGTCAGCGTGCCGCTGCGCAACGGGAAGAGCGCCACGCGGCGGATGACGAGCTTCTGCATCGGCACACCGCCAACGACGACCTGTTGCAAGGTCTCGTTGCGCACGTCGAGCTCTTCGGTCCAGAAGTCGCTGAACTTCGGAAAATCGCCCGGTCCCTGTCGCTGCACGTTGGCCGCGTTGTAAATCGTCCAGGTCACGATGACCTGTTCGCCGACAAACGCGCTCGTCTTGTCCGCTTCGGCCACCAGGAAGATCGGATCGCGGCCCGTCGCCAGCAATTCGTGCAGGATGCGCACGGGATCGTTGCTCCCTGACGTGCGGTCAGGAAGCACCTGAATCGATACGGGCGCCATCGTCTCGACCTGTCCGTCGCTCGTGCGCAAAACAACCGGCCCGATCAGCGCCGCTCCCGCTCCTCGGGGATGCGCGATGTAGGTGAAGACTTTTCGCCGAGTCGACTGGCCGTTGATCCACGAAAACTCCGAGGAGACCGAAGGCGATCCGTCGATGACGAGGTTCTGCAGCGGGAACGGGACGCTGTCGAGCGACGCGAACGCATCGGTGAGCGACACCGTAATCGTCACAGTGTCATCGACGGAGAGCGTGTGCTTGTCGACTTGAAGGTCGTTTGCAAACAGCCGGGCGGTCAGGAGCAAGCAGAGAACAGCAAGTGCCGAATGCTTAACGCGGCGCGGAACGCCTTTCTCACGCAACACGGAACATTCAATTCCATCTCTCACCCTCACCACCCCACATGCAGATTCTCGCGGGTGGGCTTGTGCATCCGCGTCAGCTCTTCCTGTTCCTGCTGTTGCACGGACCGCAACAAAGCATCCTCATACGAATCGCTCTTCTTCTTTTGGTCACCCGGTTGCGGCACCGGCTTCGGTTGCGGCTGCTGGCCGGCATTCGGTTGTTTGCCCCCGTTGCCTCCCTGCTGCTGTTGCATCGCCTGCTTCTTGCGAAGAGCGATCTCGAGGTTACGCTTCGCCGCGGCGTCCGCTGGCCGGATACGCAGTGTCTCGCTGTAATCGCGGATCGCGTAATCGAACGCATTCGCGGCCAGCGCGCTGTTGCCGCGGTTGAAGAGCGCGTCGGGACGGAGCGATGGATCCGTGAGTGCCTTTGCGATCGTCGTCGCTCCCGCCTCGCGGTTTCCTGCCGCGATCTCAGAAGTGCCGAGGTTGAAGGCGCGTGAGGGAGAGGAAGCGATGCCGTTGGCTGTGGCGAACGACTGCTGCGCATCGGCGTACTTCTTCGCCGCGAATTGCTTCACACCGCGCGCATTGGCCGCATGCGAATTGGTCTCGCGAGTGAGTTGGGCCACGAAGGGAAAGCCCGCGAGGAGGAGAATCGCAGCGGCGATTTTCATTCCGCGCCTCGATTGGCCAGCGAGCCGATGAAGAACGCGAACCATGCAAAGGCAAGCGGCCACTGGTAGCGCTCGATCGGAATGCG
>DATLVW010000716.1:0-17530 GCA_035577085.1 Thermoanaerobaculia bacterium | reverse complement strand
GCCGCATCCTCGCCCTGTCGATAGTGACGATGGAAAGACACGAGAAGCACCTCCGCTGTGGCGTCGTCGATATCCCACAGCGCGCCAATGACGCCCGGAACTCCTGCGCCGATGATCGGACGCACGAGAGGCGCGACACCTTCCGCCCCGACTGGCAGCCCTCCCGCACTGCTGCAGGCTCCGAGGACGACGAGACGTGTCTTGTCGGTATGCAGGTCCTTCATGAGCGTCTGCGCATTGAGCAGCCCGTTGAACAGGAGGAACGACTGGGAAGGCGCCTCGCCGTTGACCACGCCGTGCGCCGCAATGTGGATGATGGCGCTTCCGCTCGCCAGGTGCAGAAATCGCTGCGGCGTGGCGGCACCGTCCATTAACACGTCAGGATGCGGGTAAAACGAACGGATCTCGTCGATCTCCTTCCGCGCGAACGAGAGGCGCTGCAGACCTCGTGCGAGCGTCGATTGCGGATTGAAAGCCGGATCGCCGACGAGAAGCGCCGAAGCATCACCCGATACGAGATCGCGGTCGCGCAGAACAGAGAAAACATACAGGAGCGCACTACCGGACATCGACAATACGTTGTCTTCAACGGCATAGCGCCTCGTGTCCGGGTTGCGCAATGCGGCAAATGGCAATCCGCGCAGCTCGCGATCCGGCACAATGACGATGTTCGCGCCGGCGCCGCCGCGGAAGCGATTCACCGAAGCCAGAGGTGCTCGAAGCAGACCGTCATATGGCGCAAGAAGCCCGTCTTCAAATGCGGCCGAATCCCTCTTGCTCGCCGCCTCTTGTAGCACTGAAGTCCAGCGTTTCACGTCGGTGCGGCGCGCTGTCAGCCACTGGCCGATGAAGACGTCGCGGCCGACGATCCATGCATATGTCTTGTCGTCGAAGACCCGATATTCGATGAGAAGCGTTCCGGGCGGCAGAAGCGCTCGCAACCTGGAAATATCAAGATTGTCGGGTTGCGCGGCAAGCTCGCGAAATGCCGCCGGCGTGGTTGGCAGATTCCGGACGAGGTCGAGTGGCTCGAACGCCCGAGCACGCTCTGCAACCCGGAATGCCTCCTCGACACGGCCCTCGCCGATCAATTGCCGGATCAGCAGGTCGTACGTTTCTTCAAAGCGGGAGAAATAGAAATTCCATCGGTCATCGTCCTCGCCCGGCTTGCGGTCGCGCAGCACCCGCGCTTCTTCTTCGTGCAACCGCCTCAGTGCCTCGCGCCTGTCGGCCTCCGCGTCGGCCGGTTTTCCCAAGCGGGCGAATGCCTCGGCACGCTCGGCGAACAACACGGCCAGAAATGTCGCATATTCAGGCTTTTTCGCCGCGTCTATGGCTTCCGTCAGCGAGGCAACGGCCCTGCCCGGGTCAATACGCAATGCGGCCGCCGCCTTCACTTGAGCGAGCCGAGCGTCCAATGCGCGCCGGAGAGCGGGAGCGTTCGTATCGTTTTCGCGTGCGGCCTCGTCGACGTGGCGCTGCGCGTCGCCATAGCGCCGCAACGAGAGCTCGATCCATGCAAGGTGATCGAGCGCGCTGACGAGATACGTTGGCACGCCGTTCCTGCGCGCATTGCCGACGAGCACATTCTGATAAAGAAGTGCCGCCTCGGGATGATCGAGGTCGAGCGCTGCGGTGGCGGCCGCGCCGATGAGGAGGTGCTGCGTCTTCGAACTGACAATCCGCGGCGTGTCGCGCAGCGCCACGAACGCTTCGCGCCAAGCGGCATCCTTGAGTCCCAGCACCGACATTGTGGCGATCGCGCGCGAGCTCGCCGCGGCACGGTCTTCCCAGTCTCCCATTCGGCCATATGCCGTCATCGCAGTTTCATAGGCGGCAAACAATTCGTTGTAGCGACTGAGAAACTGGTAGGTATTGATCAGGTTCAGGTTCACACGCGCAACGACGTTGGGGTATTGACGTCGATTGGCATCAGCTTCGACAGTTTCGAGCTCTTTGCGAGCGGCCTCATTCTCGTCATTCACTAATGCGCCCTGTTCGGCATGGCCGATGCGTGCCACGAGGCATTGAGGGCTCCCGGATTCCTGGAAGAGCCGCGCTGCTTCTGCGTAAAGCGGTGCTGCGGACCGGAAATTGATCGATTTCTGTGCCCCGCGCGCTTCCGCATAACGGAGTTGGGCCTGCCGAAGCCGATCCGGCGCGCGAGTATTGGCGATGGCCGCAGCGACATCGGTGAAATAGCGGTCATGCGTGAAGCCTGTCAGCGCCTCGGCGAACGTCGACACGCGCGAGAGCTGTTGTGGCGATGGCGCTTTCGCCCATTGCGCAAGTACGTCGTCCTCGAAGTATCTCTGCGAAGTACCCGGAAAAATCGCAATGAGCTGCTGCGTCTTACTTGCGTCGTGCGCATCGATCGCGGAATCGATCTGCGTCCGAATGCGCTCCCACTGGTGCTCGCCGTCTTCCGCCGTCCTCTGCATCAACGCCGACCGGTGCGCACGTGCCTCGTCCGCCCATTCCCCGCGCTCCGTCAACGCCGCGCGCTGCCACGCCTCGATCGCGTCGGAATTCATCGACAGCGCCTCGAGAATGAGCGCGAGATTGAATTGCGCGCCCTCCGGCTGCGGCTTCAACGACACGGCGCGCTGGGCCTTGTCGAACGCGCGCAGCAGATCCGCCGGATTGTCTTTTCGCTGCGCGCGAACGTAATAGGCGCCGGCCAGATCGCTCATCGCCGCCGGCTCCGCGAGTGAGAACCTCTCCAACGCTTCGATTGCCTCGCTTGTGCACTGAGGACGCGAAACGAGCATGCGGTTCGCCTGCTCGCGAGAATCGATCACGTCATCGCATCGGCCGGTGTCGATCGGCGCAGCCGCACACTGCGCTTCCTGGACGGCATGTCCGGGCGATAATTTCTTCGTGCACGAGTGCCACGAGAGCGTCGTCGTCAACCGCGGCTCGATGGTTCGCCCCCACATGCTGCCCGTGCCGGTGTCTTCTTTATGGCAAGCGCCGGCGACCAAAAGCAGCGCAACGGATACAGTGAGGGCTTTCACGGATGAGCGGACCATACGAAATGACGGGTAAGAGCGAATGGTCATGATTGTAGACGGCGGCGGTCCCTACGACGAGCGCTTCGAGGCAATCTACCGGAAGTGTTACGGGCGCGTGTACCGCTACTTCCGCACCAATCGCATCGCGGACGACGAGGCGCACGACCTCGCGCAGGACACGTTCAAGCGGCTCTACGAACGAATGGACCAGATTCGCAACGACGACCCGTGGCCGTTCCTGGCCACGATCGCGAAGACAGTCCTTCTCAACCGCGTCCGTGCCCGGCAGACGCAGAAGCGCAGCGCGACGATGGTCGAGATCGACGATCCGGAGCTGTTGTTCGCCGAGCCGGCTGCGCCGGCAGAGCCCGACTACGCGGATCGGCAGGCTGAAAAGGCTCGTCGGTCGCGCCTCCGGGCTGCGATGGCATCGCTGCCACGGGGTCAACGCGAGTGTCTCCGCCTGCGGATGCAAGACTTTACCTACGACGAAATCACAACAATTCTCGGCATCTCACTCGATGCCGTCAAATCGCGGCTGCGCGACGCTACGAGATCGCTTCGCGAGCAGCTGGGAGAAGAATCATGATGAACCAATCCGACTGGGACGCCGTTCGCGACGCCTTGATCGCCGACGACCGAGCAACCCTCGGCGAGCCGCCGAGCGTGGACGAGCTTCTCGCCTACGAGCGCGGCGAGCTCCCCAAAGAAGATGCCGAACGCGTGCAGCAACTGCTCGTCGCCTATCCCGAGCTCGCCCGCGCGTACGCCACCCCGTTTCCGTCCGACGATGCACAACCGGGCGACTCTGATTACCTCGCCAGCGAGGTCATCGATCGTCAATGGAATGCGTTCCACGCCGACCACCGCGGCGACGCCGGGAATCGCGCCGACCACGGCTCGACCGGACGAGTGCTGCAGTTCTGGCCCAGCGTTGCCGCGATCGCCGCAGCTATTGCCATCGTCTTCGGAGCGATGCTGTGGCGCACGCACACAGAGCTGCTACGGCCGCACGTCCTGCCGGAAGCAGCCGCCATTCTAACGCCCGACGGCCGCCGAGGCGGAGCAGAACCGCCACAGGTCCCGATCACGCCCAAGGGCGATTCGCTCCTGCTCGTCGTCTCGCTAGTCGGCCCGACCGACTACGATACCTATCGCCTGGAGCTGGTCAGCAACGATTCGCACAAGCGCCTCTGGTCGAGCGAGCCCCTGCGCGCGACGGCCAACAACAGTTTCAGTGTCGAGTTCCCATCCCGCGCCCTCCCATCTGGCACGTACCAGGTGATCGCGTACGGCCTGCGCGGCAACGCACAAGAAGAGGTCGCGACCTACACGATCGGAATCCGGCGCCCGACAGCTCCGTGATTCGCGGAAAGCAATGGGGACTATCGCGACGAACTGGCTCGAGACAAACTCAAGGTAATCGACACGACAAACTGCGGCCGGAACAACTGACCACTCGACCATATCGTCGCGTTGGCACTCGTAACCAAGGAATCGTCCGAATGGTTCGCTCCTCCTTCTGCCTCATCCTTTCGGCTCTAATTTTTCTCAGGCGCCCGTCCGCGTCCGTCCTCATGCGCGGCCACGCTATCGCCGGATGCGGTGTTCAGTGTGGTTGACCCGCACCAGCATGTTCGTGAGTGATGCTGCGGCGCCGCCATCATTCCGGCGGCGCCGTCGTTTCACTATTTAGGAATGGGCACCACCGAGATCCGGGTAACTGTTTCCCCAAGACACTGATCATCGGGACAAATCTTCATCGCGCTGCAGTGCTTCGAAAGGTCATCCACCCAGTCTCCCTCGCCGCGCGTGAGAATACCAACCACGTTTTTTCCTGAAGCATCGAAAACAGGCGACCCGGAATTGCCGGCAAACACATCGAGATTTGCCACGAATGTCCCCGACGGAGAAGCGTCACGAACGGTAGCGTTGTCGGCACTTCTGAGAGTACCTCCTCCCGGACAGCCGATTACCGAGACGGGATCGCCTTTTGCAACACGGGTCGATGCGGGGGTGAGCGGAGTTCGTCCGGTATCCCTCTTCAGCTTTACGAGGACCCACTCTGGACCAATCTTCGAGTCGAGACGGTCCACAACACTGTCCGCCTCGAAAATACTGCCTGCCGACAAGGTAATCCCTCCCCTGTTGTCAGGCAAGTAGTCGAACACGAAGCGCAAGAGACCAAGTACGGGAGACTCAATGCAATGCGATGCCGTAAGAATGACATCGGATCTGACCAGAAACCCACTGCATGTAGCCGCGGCCGGCTCAGATGTGAAACTGTCCTTGACAGGGCATACGCCAAGCGCTTCAAGGGTCGGCGCTTGCACGTGGATTTCACCCGTCTTCGGGTCTGTGATCAGCAATTGCTTGTACACGATCGCCGCGACTGACTTCGAATTCGTCTGCACCTGCTGCTGTAGTGCTCGCATAACAGGTACAATGTCAAAGTGGCCATATACGGTGTGTGTGTGGAAAATGATTGTATGCAGCTCTGAAAGCTCTTCATCGGAGAGCTCTCGAAGGTCAGGATCCACAGACTCTTGTCGATTCCGATATTTTTGATTCGCAAAGCGAACGGCCATCTCACGTTCGATCCGATTGACGTTGGCGGGAGTACTAAACGCCTTGACGAGAGTTGTGGTGACAGCGGCCGCAGCATTGAAAGGCGCGGCAAACAAGAGCAACGAAATCGCAACGTATTTCATGGTGTCACTCCTAATTCAAGGCCACGTTGAATCCGAACAACCGACCACCGTTCCCTTCGGTGGACAGGCAAGCGAGTGATCGACCTCTGGCAGTTTGACACCGGCCGACGAGGCGAACAGCTTTGCGTAGATCGGAAAGTGATCGGACATTGCAGCGGGATTGATAGGCATGTTTCGCAGCAAGATCCGGATGTAGTCCGGGTCTTTGAAAGTAAACGTCTTCGTCACTCCAGCGGCGTTTGTTACCTTTAGTTGCGCGGGACTTGTTGTTTCGCCGATCAGTGTAACAACGTCAACAAAGCGCCGCGGCGTACCCGTATTTTTGAATGCCCCGAGGCCGCAATAAGGAACAGCCGACAACGTTCCACCCGTATAGTCGAAGTATGCCAGAAAATCACCGCTTGTTGGAGTTGGATTCTTGAGGTCGGCATTGAGGCTCGCTTCCGGAATCGCTGTACCAAAGGCGTCACTCAGGCTCGGAACAAACGTCTTGAATGACGTCGATTTCGTGAGACCCGGAGCGAGACCTTCGATCGTCAGCGCTATCCCGTTGTTGATGGACGTAATGGAGCAGCCGGCAAAAGGGACGCACGGGTGATCCGCCCCGATGAAGTCGAGTTCCGACTCCGCTTCATTGATCGGCGGAATCTCGATCAGAAATGCGTGGAGGTGAATTTTGTCGTCAGCCAACACTACTGCACGCGGTTTCGCGGCGCCCGTGTCGGGTACAACATGCGCGATCAGCCCTTCGAAATCGACCTGAACAAAGCTGCCCGCGGAGGTCGGTGTAACGACAGGCGGTGACGGTGTACCAGAGCTGCCGGAGTTGCCGGGCCTGCCGGGGTTGCACGACAATGCCAGGATCAAGAGTAGCATGAGCGCGACAGTCTTACAGTAGGGTGGAAACATGGCAATCTCCTCTCTCATCTGATTAGATACCTCGATCCGCCGAAAACGGCGAGCGCCGGCCACGCAGGATCGGACTCGGACTTCCTTTTGCGCAGTAGCCGCGCAGCACGCGCGACCGCGGCGGCGGCATCCTCGCCACGCGCGAGCTCGGCATGAATGACTCGTGCGGCATTCGCCGCGGCGCGATCTTCGATGTCCCAACGGGTTGCGATCACAGTTGGAGCTCCCGCGACAATGAACGAAAGGGCGAGATTGTCGACACCGTCGGACCTGTGTGATGCCGCTCCCGACCGACATGCCGACAGGTAAACCACGCGCATGTTGTTCAGCATGAGACGCGAGATCGCGAGTGCGTCGAGGTCACTCGCCCCGCCGTCGCTGGCGGTAAGGATCAGTCGGGACTGGTCGGGCCGCTTGGACGACGCAATAGCATGCCCAGCGAAGTGGAACGTATCAGCTACAAGAATTCGGTCTATAACCCGGACGCGTGTCGCAGTCGTGCCGGAGATTAGCTCCGAGTCGCGATAAAAAGCTGCTACGTCACGCGCTTCAGTGGCCACCCATTCCAGCGGGCGCAGCCCACGGTCTTGCTGAGGCGGGAACTCGTTTGCGGCGACAACGACCGCGCGCCCCACGGGACGGCCGCGCGCACGCAGACTCTGGGCGCAGCGGATCGCGATGGTGGCGCTCGGCGATTCTGTGATCGAGAAGCGTTCGTTGAGCGGACGACCCGAATCATCGCGTAATTCTGCGTACGGCAATTCGCCGAGCGCCGGTTCACTCACAAAAGCGATGTTCTTGATGCCTACGAGATCCCGCTCTGCAGCTCCGAGCAAACTCAGATGGACGGCAGAGCAGCGGCTCGCGGCTAGAGATTCCCCGCCACTCTGCACGGCCCGTGCACATTCCACAGAAATTCGACTGACGGACGGATCGGCGTAGTCATAGACCGACAGGAGGTCATGGCGAAGCACGAACGTGGTGATGCGATCGCCAAGCAACGAGAAGGAGATGACCGCCGCGTCGTCAGCGAGAAGACTGCGTATATCGGACGACGAGAGGGGCGTCGCTGCTTCATTGGAGCGTGCGTACATCTCGAGGAGTGACCGGGCGCGCGCCCGCTCTGACAAATCGAATGCCGCCGCGGAATCATGCTCAAGGAGCGCTAATGAAATCGCTTCGTCGAACACTTCCTTCCCTCGCACGAGATTCAAGACGCGTTGTCGGGCTTCCGCCAGAGTCGTTCGGCGGTGTTCGACCAGATCGAGCGCCCGGCTAAGGTCACTCCTTGCCGCGGCAAGGTTGCCGCTCCGCCGGAGCGCGCGTGCCCGCTCGAGATAGAGACGTGTGGCATCGACCATCGCGCCGCTTCGTTCGGCCGCGACCAGAACCGCCGTGAGCTCGGCCGCCGCCTGCTTCGGATCGACCTCAGAAAGTGCCACTGCCCGCGCGACCGCCTCCGGGATGGCTAGGCGCGTACGCATCTGCTCGTCTCTTACGCTCGCGAGCCAGCGGTGCGCTTTGTCGAGATCGCGCTGAGCTCCGTCACGATCGTGCGTCGCCGCTCGAACGCGGCTGCGTTGAAGATGCGCCTGCACAGCTAGGTCGGACAGCGACGTCTTTTCAGCAGCGTCAACCTCGATATTCGCGACTACTCCTGCACGCCGCCAGTCACCGTTGGCAATGCTTCTCTCCGCTGCCTCGGCAATCGCTGCTATCCGCCGTCGCTCGTATGCTCCCCCGGCGAGCCTCTCGAGTGCCTTACGGCGCACGCGCCATGCTTCGTCAACATCTCCGATGACTTCAAGCGCATCGCTAAGAAACTCCTCAAGAGACGCTGCGCGTTCCGTCTCACCTAGGTCCTGGAACGTTCTCCTGGCCTGATCGAATACAGCAATCGCCTCGGCGTACGATCCGCGTTGGACGAGACACAATCCGCGAATCCATCCAACCTCCGCGCCAACCTCGCTGTATTCGTTCCGAAACTGAGGGTCTTTCGAGATCGAGTCTACGATCCCTTCCGCTTCCATCACTCCCCCGCGTTCGTAGACGACGCTGGCCACGTAATACCGCGCCTGAAAAACCATCGGACTGTGCGCCGATTCGAAGAGCCGTTCCGCTTCGCGGAGTTGGCTTTCCCCCGACTGCAGCATCTGCTTGCTGAACGCGATCCGTCCGTCGCGGTACGCGATGTGAGCGCGAGCAAGGAGCCGAAGTAGTCTGTCGTCCCTCTCGGCAGCTGCGATCGCATCGACCGCGGAGATAAGCAACTGATCGCCCGATGTCCGCTTCAGCGCGGCGCCAATGCTCCGCGCGACCTCCAGATGCGATCGAGCCTCATCTTTGTCATTCTTGACTGCTGCATCTGCCCATTTGCCGAGGGACGCCCCTTCACCCCAGCCGCGAGCCTCCTTCGGATGCGCGATGACGAGCCGGTCGAGTTCACGGTCATCACGTCGCAACGATGCCTGGATCACATCGCTCTCGCTCCATCGCTGGATCACGCTGGCGCGGAGCCGGTACAGGGCGTCACGTGCTTCCGCTGACCACGGGGACGCGAGATCTGACGCGAGCGCTGCACTCCAGGCTGTCGAAGCCTCGCCGCGGAGGCCTAGTCGCTCCAGCGCCAGCGCGCGATTGAACAATGCGGCCTCCGATCTTGGATCAATCTCCAACGCCCGATCAGCGGCCGCCAAGCCATCAAGAGCAGCACCCGGGCGATCCCCGGCGTCGCATTGCGTGATCAGCGCGCCGGCAAGATCACTCCATATCGCAGCATCGCCAGATCGCGATGCCGCCTCCGTAAGGTCCTCCACCGCCGCATCCGTATCGCCCACGAGCAAATATGCGATGCCTCGCGAGCGAGTGCCGGCTACACCCATCTGGATGATCTGCCTTGCGTCTCTTTCTAGCTTGAGCGACGGGCCGTCAGCTGCATCATGGCGGTTCCCCCGTTCTTTCTGTATTGGACGAAATGAGAACCCTGATAGGCGTGCCACCGTCGACCGGTAACGGACGGTCTTCGCTGCGGCGATCAGCCTGTTGACCTGCTCCGACCCATCCTCTCGCTTACCGCATCTGATGGAACAGAGGACGATCAATACCAGCGACACCACAAGGGCATGTTGGACGGCCATTAGCAGACGCACACGCACCTCCTGTCCATGCCGGACGGACACATTTTCGAGTTTTCACGACGGACGCGCTTTGGCTTTGATGAACGTTGTATCACGTCGGCAAGAAAGGAGGCGCTCGCGGAACATGCAACTGATCGAAATCCGCCGCAATCAATCACATTGCCCCGGAAACCGACAGCCGGGGGACCAACGAGAGATGTATGTCGGGAGTCACAGCGAGGTTAGTAGCAACCCAGCGCGCCGGCGACTGCTGCGCTACACGCGGCGGCTTGCTTGCGTAAACAAACCACACATTCCCCCGTCTGTAACTGCACAGTGCCTATCACGGCACGGGAAGTGCGTCTTGGAGTGACTACTAACCTTGCTGAGCCTTAGCAAGCGGACTGGTGAGTCAAATCGACGCGGCTGGGGCCTTCGACGTCCCATGACGCGATTCGCGGATTGCATCGGAGGAAATTGTGTGGCGAAGCTTTGCTTCGAGGAAGTCGGCAAGCGCGGGCGTGCTCCTGCTGACCTTGATTTGCCTTCCCGCGGTGGCGCAGAACATCACGGGAGCGAACCCGGTCGGGAGGCGGCGGGCGCTGGTGGGGCCGGCGAATGACTGGACGAAGTACTGCGGGTCGCTTGCGATGGATGGCAATGCCGATGGGGAGCGGGTCCTCTCGCCCGCATCTGTTCCAGGGTTGCAGTTGCTGTGGTCGCAGAAACTGAATGGGCCGGTTGCTTCGGCTCCCTCGGTTGCGTACGGCAAGGTCTACGTCGGCGATTGGGCTGGGTTTGAATGGGCGCTCGATTCGACCTCTGGCAACGCGGTCGCGTCTGCGGACCTCGGCACGACCACCAGCAGCAATTGCAATCCGGCGACGGTCGGGATTTCCTCGTCGCCCATCATCGAAGGGAACGTTCTTTATCTTGCCGGCGGCGATGATGGCTTTTATGCGCTCGACGTCGACACGCTGAAGATCATCTGGCGGCGATCGCTCGGCGACAACTCCGCGGCCGGCGGCTATTACGGATGGTGCTCGCCCACGATCGCGGGCGGCAAGGTTCTGCAGGGCATCTCCAGCAACTGCGACAACCCGTTTCCGCGCGGGGCTCTGGCGGCGCTCGACCGCATGACCGGTGAGGTGTTGCAGACGACGTACTTCGTCCCCGAGGATCTCGTTGGCGGAGGCATCTGGACGTCGCCCGCGGTCGATACCGATCACAGGAAAATCTTCGTGACCACCGGCTCCGCGCATTCGTTCGCGGATGGCGATGCGTTCTCGATGGTCCGACTCGACCTCGACACGCTGCTCATCGAAGACCGCTGGAAACTGCCGGCCAATCCCGACGAGACATGGGACGCCGACTGGGGCTCTTCCCCCACCCTCTTCACCGATGCGGCGGGACGAGAGCTCGTCGGCGCCGGGCAGAAAGACGGCGGCTACTACGCCTTCGATCGCAACAACCTCGCCGCCGGACCGCTCTGGATCGCGCCGATCGCGATCAAAGGCGAGGTTCCGCAGAATGGCGAGGGGACGTTGTCCACTGCCGCGTTCGACGGCACGACTCTCTATGTCGGAGGGGGACACCCGCCCGACAGTGCCGACGATTCCGTGCGCGGCGCGGTGACCGCAGTCTCGCCGGATGACGGCACGATCCTCTGGCGGCATACGTTCGCCGGGCCGGTCATCGCCCCCGTGTCGTTCGCGAACGGCGTCGTCTTCGCGGTCGGAGGCAAGTCCGTCGTTGCGCTCGACGCGAGCAATGGCGCCGTCCTCTGGTCATACGAGATGAAGTCCCTCGGCTTCGGCGGAGTCGCCATCGCGCGCGGCCGCGCCTTCGTCGGCGATCTCTTCGGAAACGTTTACGCGTTCGGAATCCGATAGGAGCTCGCGCGGCAGAAACTACGAAGCCGCACTTCACGCAAGCGTCGACGAATTTCGATCTCCGCCCTGAGAGCACTCGGGCGAGGACGCCCGAGTGCCCGCGGTCGAGACGACCGCACTCCAACGCAGGGGCTCCCAATGGACGCTGCCGCCGACCTCGGCTACTATCCGCGCGGTCCAAAGTCCACCAATGCCCCGCACGATGGTCGGCGTCGTTGCCTGTCTGAACAGGTCTGTTCAGCGAACGCTTTGCGCGCTCGCGGTGCCCGTGGCTCTTCTCGCGGCCACGCACCTGAGTGCCGAGACCATTCACGAGTCCGCCGTTGGAATCACGATCACCGTCGAGCGCGATGGCCACTATTCGGTCCGCGCCGACGATCCGAACTGGGTCTTCAGCGGCATGCTTCCCACTCCCGCCTCGGATCTGAAGGTCGCGAACGGGCACGATGGCATCGGCGACTACCACGAGATCTCGTTCACGTTCGGCAACGCTCGCGAAGGCTCGATCCGAACCTATCCGCGCCGGGCTGCCGTTCTGTTCACCGACCGCCATACGACGAAGTCCGCGAACGAGGCAGGATTCCCGACGCTCTCGACCTCACCCGCTGCGCCGTTCCACCTCTCGTTCCTCGGAAAGTGGTCGGCATTCCAGTTCGACCTCTCCGGCACTGAGGGACCGTGGGTGAGCTTTGATAACGCGGGACACGCGTTCATCCTCTCTCCCGCCTCGGACTTCATGGTCGCAAATCTGAATCGCACCGGCGATGATCAGATCGAGAGCCGCATCAGTCCACGCATCGCCACGATTCCGCAGGGACTCGCGCATCGAACACTGCTCGTCGTGGCGAACGGAATCAATCGCGCGTTCGACACGTGGGGGCAGGCGCTCACGGACCTGAATGGAAAAACGCGTCCCGCCAATGATGCCGATCCAGCCTTGAAATCCCTCGGCTACTGGACCGACAACGGCGCGGGCTACTACTACGATTGGGAGCCGTCGCTCGGATACACCGGCACGCTCCTCGCGGTGAAGGACGAGTTTGCGAAAGCCGGCATCGCGCTCGGCTACATGCAACTCGATAGCTGGTGGTATCCGAAGGGGGAGAACGGTGATTGGGATCGGCCGCCTGAGAAGGGGCCGCAGGGGATCCTGCGCTACGAGGCGCACCCGCAAATCTTCCCCCAAGGCCTGGCGGCGTTTCAGAAAGACCTCGGCGTGCCGCTCATCACGCACGCGCGATGGATCGATGCAAAGAGTCCATATCGCCAGCAATACAAGATGTCGAACAACGTCATCACCGATCCCGCCTACTGGATATCGGTCGGCAACTACCTGCGCGACGCCGGCGTCTTCGGCTACGAACAGGATTGGCTGGACGTGCAGGCCACTGCTGATTACAAGCTCGACGACCAGAATGCGTTCATGGACAACATGGCGCTGCTGGGCAACCAGTTCGGCCTTTCGTTGCAGTACTGCATGGCCACGCCGCGCCACTTTCTGCAGACTTCGAAGTACGACAACATCACCACGATCCGCGTGAGCGAAGACAACTTCACGCGCGACAAGTGGGACCAGTTCTTCTACAGCTCGCGCCTGGCATCCGCACTGGGTGTCTACCCATTCACTGACGTCTTCGGAAGTAACGAGAAGATTCACCTGCTGATCGCGACGCTCTCGGCGGGCATCGTGGGCGTCGGTGACCGCATCGGCCAGATCAATGGAGACAATCTTCTTTACGCCGTGCGCCCGGATGGTGTCATCGTCAAGCCCGACGTCCCGGCGGTGCCGACGGACGAGAGCATCGTGAACGACGCGCACGACGCAGGCGAACCGCTCGTCTCATTCACTTACACCGATCACGGCCCGATGCGCGCGCTGTATGTGTTTGCGCATCCGCGCACGGCGGACCGCACGGCAACCTTTACTCCCGAGGCCCTCGGCCTCGGCGGCAGCGTCTACGTGTACGACTGGATCGCAGGCAAAGGCCGCAAAGTCGACGGCGGCGTGCCGTTCACCCAATTCATCCACGGCGATCCGGCGTATCTCGTGGTGGTGCCGGAAGGAAAATCGGGGATCGCATTTCTGGGCGATCTCGGGAAATTCGTGCCCCTCGGAAAGAAGCGTGTGTCCGAGCTTTCCGATGATGGCGTCCTCGAAGCCAAGATCGAGTTCGCATCGGGCGAGACGTCGATCACGGTCGAGGGATGGTCGCCTTCCGCTCCTCTTTTCGATGCCGCGGAAGGACGCCTCGGCGTGCTCTCCTTCAACGAACAAACGAGACGTTTCCGCGTCGAGGTATTTCCCGGCAAGTCTGGTTCCGCGCGAATCCGAGGATTCGTACCCGATCCGGATAAGCTCAACGGCCCTGACACTGGGATCACGCCGTAACGCCTGATCGTCCGAAGCGCACCCAGCGCCCATGAGAGAATCGATCTCATGCCGCGACGGACGGTGGGCAGCGTTCTTCTTGCGTTCGCGGTCAGCCGAGGAGCGGTCATTCTGCTTCTCATCATCGGCTCGCAGATTTCATTCATCACCAAGGAGTACTCCACCGTCTGGCGGACGCAGGCGTCGGTGTCGGCCGGCCGCGTCCTGCCCGAGCTCTCGCGGCTGGCCATGATCGGCGATGCCTGGTTCTATCGCTGGATCGCCATCAGCGGCTATGAGTCGCGCACGCCCGACGGCGCGCCAAAAAACACCTGGGCGTTCTTTCCGCTCTATCCCCTTCTGATTCGCGCGCTTGGAGGTGGAGGGCCGCGGTTTCCGATCATCGCCATGATCCTCTCGAACGTTGCGCTGCTCTTCGCGCTCTTCGCAGTGGCAGCGGCGGGCTGCGCGCTCGGTCTTGCCGATGAGGAGGCGGAGCGCGCCGCCTGGTACATCGCGCTTTTCCCGACCAGCTACTTCTTCTCGCTTCCGATGACGGAGTCGATCTTCCTGCTGCTCTCGGCCGTCGCGTTTCTCGCCGCGGCGCGCGAGCGCTGGTGGGCTTCCGGGATTGCAGGCGGACTCGCGAGCGCGACGAGAGTCATCGGAATCTGCCTCCTTCCCGCGCTTCTCCTTCTTCCTTGTCAGCGCTCCACGCGCCTGACACGGCGGCACCTTTGGCTTCTGCTCGTCCCGCTCGGAATCGCGGCGTTCGTCGGGTTCCTGTACGTTCGGGCGGGAGATCCGCTGGCCTTCGTCCACGCTCAGACTTTGTGGGGACGGGTGTCATCCCCGACGATCGACCTTTCGGTACTTCCCAAGGGTCTCGCCATCAGCAAGCCGTGGAACTTCGTGGCGCTGAATGTTGCAGCAGGACTGCTGATGATCGCTGCGGGCGTTTCGTTTCTGATCCGCCGGCAGTGGTCGTTTGCTGCCTACACATTGCTCTCGGTCGCTGTGCCGCTGAGCTCCGGCTCGGTGCAGTCGCTCGCCCGCTACGCGCTCGTCGACTTCCCGATGTTCTACTGGCTCGCGATCGTCTGTCGTACGTCCACGCGCGACCGCGCGGTGACAGCCGTCTTCGTCGCCGTCCTCGGCTGGATGATCGCGCTATTCACGCTGCGCCTCGACTTCACGCTGGCGTAGATCGGAATGTCCAATCCGTCTCGAAGCGATGCTGCGACAAGAAATTCTCGACGTTCGAAGCCTGCCCGGCAGCGAGGCAGAGGCAAAGTTCGACGAACACTCGCACTCGGATGGCGCACAAAGAAGTAGTGAGGTAGGGATTTCGCCGGCAGCGACACTCCTATTAGTGTGAACCGCATTAATCTCGCGCTCGGGGGTGGCGGCGCAAAGGGATTCGTGCACGTCGGCGTGATCAAGGCGTTGGTGGAGCGCGGCGACGAAATCGTGTCTATCGTCGGCACGAGCATAGGTGCGATTGTCGGATCGATCTTCGCGTACAACGCGACGATTGCCTTCAAAGAAGATCCCGAACCGCAGAAGCGGGCAGTGGATGCGTTAGCTTCTCTCCTTGTCAAGGAAGACTTCTGGCAGCTGCTCGACGTGAACTGGCCATCGCTGCTTCGCCGCGGGATCGTAAAGGGAACGAAGATCCGCGAGTGGCTCGACGATCAGCTGGTCGATGACGGCAGCCGTTCGGTTCGTTTTAGCGCGCTACCGATGCTCACCGTCACGGCTACCGACATGATGACCGGAGAATGCCTCATTGTGAACAGCGAGAACTGCGGTGCAACGTTCGTCAGCGATGGAGTACGCGCGAGCATGTCGATCCAAGGGATCTTCGTTCCGGCGCCGCTTGACTGTGCTGGCCGGCACGTCGTCTGCTGGGATGGCGGCGCCACTGGTAACTGCCGATTCGACATCGCCAGGCGCCTGGGAGGAGAGCTCACGGTCGCATCGTCGGTTACGTATCGAGGAGAGCCACGATTCCTTCGCACCGGAAGGATCAGGGCAGCGTTGCAACCGCTGCAAGTCGCAGACCGATGCGCCGACATCTGGCTTCATCACATTGAGAAAATGACCGAGGAGTTACTCGGCGAGGAGGTCATGAAAAAGATCATCATCGTGCGCCCCGATCTCGATGGCGTTGAAACGATGGACTTCGGCATAGACGAGCGGCGTCGCCGCCTGCTGATCGAAAACGGCCGCGCGCAAACCGAGAACCAACTGAAGATCTTCGAGCAGACGCATGGCGCCGACGGTCCTTGAACAGCAATTGCTGCTGAAGGGCTGCCTCGAAGGCGATCCCAAGAAGCTCGCCGAGTTCGAGGATCGGAGCTATCTCCGCACAATCAGACGCGTCGTGCGCAAAGATTTGGAGACGCGGCTCGACAAAGAGAACGTCGATCACGCGATCAACCTGGCTCTGCAGGCCGTCTACAGGGGCTGGAAAAAGGTACCCTCCAACGGCGAGCTACGCGAGCGCATCCGCTCGTATGCACTCGCCGTTGCCGAAAAGTATTACAAGGAGTGGACAGATCAACTTCTTCGGAAGAAGCCGTGAGCGACCTCCTCGATCAGATCAGCAGTTACTTTGTCGATGTCGCGCCACGCTTCGCGCTGATCATCGTTCGCGCCCAAAACGTCGACTACGAAATAGCCCGCGATGCACTTCACGATGCCTTTCGCGCAATCGCTAGCCGTGTGTTTGCCGGCGATCTCAGCGAGCTTGCCGATCGCACCCGCTTCGAGAAGTTTCTCTACCGGGCGGCATCCAATGCGGCGATCGACGTGCGGCGACGGTCTCACCGTTTCGAAAAAAACGAGCGGACTCTCCTCCTCGCGATCGACGACAGACAGGAGGGGGCGATGGTCACGGCGGCGGATACCGAGCGGCTTCACATCGCTATCGAGAAGCTGAGGCTGCCGTACCGCGAGATATTCCGGAGGCTGATTTACCGTGAAGAGACACTCGCCGAGATTGCAGCCGCGCTCGGCATTCCTCCGGGCTCAATTTACAAGCGGTACTCTCGCGGCGTTGAGGCCTTGAGGAAATTACTGGGGTTGTAACGTCAGGTTTGGTCTCTCTCCACGTCATATGCATGGGGGAAGAACTGTGCGGGGTTCATTACGATGAGTTGGTTCAGCAAGCCAAAGGGTTCCAATCCTGCTGAGATCGAACGGTCGCTGGGGTATCTCCGCGAGCGGGGCTTCGATGTCGACGCCTTTCTTGACAGATTGGATGTCGATGACATGCTCACTGCTCCGCTCGGCAACACGGAGAACTGTCTGTCGCCGAACGAGATTGCCGGCCTCGTCGAGCGCGACGAGCTCGGCCCAGCGCGCCGTCTTCACGTCGCTGAGTGTGACGACTGCCGCCGGCTTGTTGGCGTCTACGAGCGCGCATCCCACGAAGATTGGGTCGCCGACGATGAGCTTCACATTGTCCGCGGCGAGCAGATCTGGATCCCCGAGGGTGGTGACTTCTATCTGATCG
>DATLVW010000715.1:0-6616 GCA_035577085.1 Thermoanaerobaculia bacterium | reverse complement strand
GTCGTACCACACGTAGACGTTGTCCGGAGTCATCGTTCCGCAACTGCCAGTACCGCCGCTGTCGCCCGACCCGACGGTCAGGATTCGCGTGATCGTTGTCGACGAGGTGCCGTTCCCGACCAACATCTTGACGTTGAAGGTGCCTGGCCCCAGGTAGGAGTGCGTTGGCTGCGCAAGGGTTGAGTGACTGGAGCCGTCGCCAAAGTCCCAGTCGTATGTGTGGGTCCCAGTGCAAGTGAAGTCGTAGCCCGTACTAACAGCGTGAAACGCGACCGCGTCCAGCGGCTTGCACGTGCCGCTGACTTCGGTGCAGGTGGTGCCGGACCAGCCGAGCGAGACGTTCAGCTGCGTAAGTGTGGCGCAGGTCTTCGGCTGAACATTTCCGACTTGCACGTCCCGCGTGTACGTAAACGTGCCGCCGGCGTTGGAGATGGTGGCCTGCGAGTGGTAAACATTGGCCGAGCCATACGTATGCACCGGCGTAAAGCCGATGCCGCCCGTGCCGTCACCGAAGGACCACGTGACCGTCGTGCCGCTACCGCAACTGAAGTTGTAGCCCGAGTCCGCCGACAGAACGAACTGCAGGGATTCACCCGGGTTACACGTACCGGCAACCGCTGTGCAATTGGATGTGAGACCCGTGTACGCCACGAATGCGCTATTGGATTGGGGCGCAACGCATCCGCCGTTTCCTGGGTTTCCGCCGTTTCCAGGGTTTCCGCCATTCCCTGGGTTTCCGCCCCCGGGGGTGCCGATGGTGACAGTGGTCGAGTAGTTGCCTGTGGAAAGCGCTCCTGTCAGCTTCAGCGTAACGGTGTATGTGTTGGCAGTATTGAACACGTGCGTCGGGAACATATCGGTCGACGTGCCGCCATCGCCGAACGACCAATCGAACTTGTCGCATTCAACCGAAGGCGTCCAGCCCGGCGTGAAAATGTGGAAGGGGACCGCGTCGCCAGGGGCGGGAGTGGTGTTGACGAACGGGCCGATGGAGGTGTTGAGATTGTCAGGCGCGCTCGAGCACAACGGTTTGTCGATGTGGCCTGAAAGAGTAGCGGACTTGCTGCCGATGCCGTTGGTAACAGTGACGCCGACGGTGTAGTCCGCCGTGGTCGTGAATTGCGGCTTGAAGTCTGACGCGCTGGTGCCGGAGTTGGTCGCGGTCGGGTTGACGGTCCAGGCGAACGACCAGCCGGCCAATGTCGGGTTTTGTGCCGAGGTGACAGTGAAGGAACAAGGAGTCCCAACGGTCAAGCAGCCGGTCTTCACGATCACCGGATCCGGACCGTTCAATACGCTGCTCTGTGCAACGGCGGTGGCCATGCTGCTGCAGCCGGCGACAGGAACTGCCGACGCGGCGACCGTGGTCGTCAGACGTACGCGCAATCCGAGCGCACTGAACGTGGTGCGCGGCACGCTGAACGGCGCGATTGTACCGAGCGTGGCCGAACCGTTCGAGCTGAGAACCGTCGCCTGGTTCGCATCGATTACTTCCCACGTATATGTCACGGGCGTACCGCTGCCGCCCGGCAGATCACTCGCACCGCCAACGCGGAGAGCGGTGGTGAAGACGGCGTTTGGATCGCTGATGGATGCAGGTGTCGGTTCCTGAACCGTGACGACGTAGGGGCGGACGGCGTAATTGAACGGAGAGATGCTCAGGGAGAGATCGCTAGGCGCCGTGATCGCACTACCGGTGCCGCTATACGGGCCGTAATGCGTGTTGAAGGCGAGCGAGTGCGCGCCACAGGCACCTGCGCCAAAGGCCTCGCTCGGCACCTTCTTGTTCGATGCGCCGTCGAGCACCCAATCGGTGTAGTGGCCTTCGACTGCGCCGTCGGACGCATCCAGGAATGAATCGCCGGACACGATCGGCGCGGTCGAGCTGGCATCCGGTTGAAGGAACAGATATGAAGTATTCGCGAGCTTGAAGCGAGGATGCGGGGAAGCGAGAGTCACCGGCAGTGTGTCGGTCATCGTCGGATCGCCCGCGTTGGTGACCGTCACCTGGCGGACCAGAGGAAGCGAGGCTGCCGACGTGACGCCGCCGTACTGATGCTTGACGGTACCGCCGGTGGAAGACGCGAGACTCGTGCTGTCGCCGAAGTCCCAGTTGACGTTCGCCGCATTTCCGGAGCCCAACGCGCTTGTAAACGACTGGCGGTCGCCGTAGAAGGGGCCGGTCCCGGGAGCCGCGGCTGAATTCGGATTGGGCACTTCAGCGGACGCGCTCAGCCGCGCGGTGAGAAAGTCACTCGACTTGAGCTCCCATACGTCGCCCAGACCGAACGCGGAGAGAATGAGGTAGACCTTGGAGCCATTCTTGACGGGCGTGACGTCCAGGAAATTGTTGATATTCGGATGTGTATAGCCTGTGGGTGCGTTCGCCGAGTAGTACATCGACCAGAAAGGCAGTTGGCGGCTTGCGCTCCCCGGCACCGGCATTTCAAACGGAATCTCGGACAACGTTCCCGGTCCCACTTTGTAAACGCGGATGTTCCATGTGCCTGCGCTGGTGGGATGCGAGCTGTCAGCGAAAAGCTCCACTCCATAAATCGCAAGGTAGCCGTCGCCGTAGTGCATTCCCTGGGGCAGGCCGTAGCCGTTTGTGCGATAGCGCGTCTCCACATACGAGTTCCCGGAGGGCGAGATCACATCGATGAAGGGGCCAATGTCTGACGCGCCATAAGCGTAGAAGTTGGTCCCGTCGCTCGTAATCATTCGGAACGTGCCGCCGCCACCCGCCTCGAAGTGGATGAGCGGCGTGCCGGTGCGGACGAACCCGTCCGACGTAAAGATCGAAAGCCCGCCGCCGTACTCGACGATCCCCACATGCAAACCGGTCGAGTCTTTCGCCCAGAGATAGAAGGAGCGGCCCGTGATATCGGGCTGTTTGACTGGCGCGCTTGCATTCTGAACGTCCCAGATCTGCAGGAGCTGGGGCTGAGTCTTGTCACTGACGGCCGTGTAATACTTGCCATCGCTCGTCTTCAGCGACAGGATGTGATCAGGAGTAGGGCCGAGCGTCTGGGAGACGCTGGGAAGCCGCCCACCCATCTCGCCGCTATCCTTGACGATGCCCCAGCCGAAAACAGAGTAGGCCAGATAAACGTTGCCGCGGTCATCCCAGTCGAAATCATAGAGCCGCTCCTGGCCATCCTGGAAGGGGGTATTCCAGCCACGTTCGGTCTCCGCGTAGAAGAACGTATCCCACAAAAGGAAGACCTCCGGCGGACCGAACTCTGGGTACCGTGTGTCCTGGACGGCTTGGGTCTCCGCCACCATGGCCTCCTGCGGCCTGGCGTTGAGGCGTGAGAAAAACTTGTCGGTGTCATATGCGGCCAGCGCGCTGCCGAGGATCGTGTAGATGCGGTTTCGTGCAGGGACGACGCGAGCCATTTTCGGACGCGCCGTGCGGAAGTTCTGCTGATAGTCCCTCGCGCTTTCGGCATCACCCCAACGTCCGACAAACCGGAGCACCGGAGGATATCCGATCGTCAGGAGCGTCTCACGGCCTGGACACAGGGAGCACTTCACATCAGTGTTCGGCGTCGATGCCGGAAACGCGTAGTTCTGGGCGACGGCGCTCGTAGCGGCGACGAGCAGCACAACGCAAAACAGCAACGACCTGAAGCGAATCGAGTTCACGTTATTTCCCCCAAAAGGAGTTGTAATGGCGCAACGGCACCAGGAGCGACTTCGCCAGCGACGATGAAACGCTGTCGAAAGTGAATTGTTATTTTACTCAGTTTTGACTCGGTGTCACGAAGAATCTTTGCAAAAAAAAGCGGGCCGGAAAATCCGGCCCGCTTCACAGCAACTGCGATTTGATACTGATTACGGCAGAGGCGTTGTGTTCGTGCCTGGGTAAGTAGCCGAGCCCGGGACGCAACCTGGGTCGTTCGGCGGGCAGACGAGTGCACCACCGGCAGGAGCGATCGGGTTGGCCGGAATACCAGTCACACCGACACCAGCCGAGCAGCCGTTGCCAAGCCACGCTGCGTCGAAGTCGACGGTCAGGCGGTTGCCAGCGGCGGCGGTTCCGAACATCTCGACGATGACCCAGTTCTGGCTGGGACGCGGGCCTACTCCGCCCGGCTGCGTGAGAGCGCTCGGACCACCGGTGACGGTGGTGGGAGTGCCACCGACGTTACGCGTAACCGAGTAACCGAGGCTGCCACCGTTGCTCAGGTTGAGGTACATCCAACCACCGACGTCGGCAGAGCTGATCGTCGGGAAGGTGCCTGAGGACGTGTTCTGGTCGGACGTTTCCGGCATCGTCGGCGTGCTCGTGGACGGGCATGGCGAAACGTTGCAGGGAGTGCTCGTGTTTGGATTCTCGTGCTCGTCGAAACGCACGATGTCCGTTACCGGGATGGCACCATTGGAAGCAAGCGATGCACCGCAGGCGCCGCTGCCGAAGCCTTCACGCCAGATCTTGTAGTTCGTGGCGAAAGCACCCGTGCCGCCCTGGATGTAGCGAGCTGCCCACAGAGCCGGAAGCGGTTGGCGGCGATCGATCGTACGAGTGGCCGACGGGGTGTAGCGGTCATAGAACGTGTACGGCAGGTTCGTCTGCATACCGGCAAGCGGCGTTCCGGACGGACCGCCCTCAGGTACGGCGCGGATGTGAACCATTGCGTTACCACCGGCATCAAACGACGACGCCGTCGTGCCGGCTGCTGCCGGTCCGAGCTGCTGGTAATCGCCAATCAGAACGTTGTCGAAGAGAATGTCGTTCTGGTAGTAAAGCGGGTCGGTCGGCAGAGCGAGCGAGCAACGCGCCGCGACGTCGATGGTGACGTAGCCGATTGCATTCGCGTGAGTGCCGCCAACAGGATTCGGGCAACCGATGGAACCGCCCGGATTGTAAACGCCGGTGGTGAGAGCGCTTCTCACCGCTGCAACGAGCGTGGGGTTAAGCGGTCCCGGAAGGCTCGAGCAGTTGATGGTGGCGCCGCCACCGGAGAAGTTCGGGTTGTTGGTGAAACCGGACGACAGGGCGCCGAGCGGCGACTGTGCTGTGGTCGGACCGGTGCCGTTGGCCTGGGCAACGACGCCGCCCAGAACCTGGTTCATCGAGATACCCTGAACGTCATAGCCCGTCAGGTAGATGTTGAAGTCGAGGACCGGAAACGACCAGTCCGTCCAAACAGTCACGTGGGCGATCTGCGGGAAACGCGTCACGTTGGTGATCGTGAAAAGCGTGTCCTGCGTACGTGCGCTGCTGATATCGACCTCAAAGTACGGCAGAAGCAGAGTGGCGGCCGGTGCGACACCGATGTCGCACGAGTCGTCGTTGTTCGTCGTTGTCGGCCCGCCGGCAACGCCGGGCGCTCCGAACTGGAAGGTCGCGTCGGGAGCCGGCGTCAGGTGCCGATCCACCGCGAACGCGGAGCCCGCCATCAGGAGGGTGGCCATCATGGCCAGAACCAAGAGTTTTTTCATGCTGTTCTCCTACACATTAGATGTTGTTTAGATCGTAGTTGCGGACTGCGGTCACCCTCTCTCGACGATACGATCACCTCCCGCGTCGAATTTGAAAATTGTCGTTCTATTCCAGTTCCGGGTAACAGTATGGCGGAAAATACTCGAAGTCAAGCCCTTTTCGTGATTTTTATGCCGCTACACCATAGATCGCAATAGATCGTACCAGAAGCAGGTGGTAATCAGGAAGCATCCTTAGGAACTGCGCCCAGCAGGACAGATCCGGAATCGCCATGCCGCGGGAATGCGCAAACGATGCCCGCAGCCCTCGCGACGCCGGACAGGCGCGGGACCTGTCCGGCTCGAACACTTCGCGCATTCGATATCACTTTGACGATTTCCGAGCCTGCGTCTCAGCCTTCGAAACTCCGCGGTTCAGAAAAACATGCACCGAGCCGTTCTGAGCTCCGAATGTGGGCGCCGTGAATCCTCCCGCACTCGCGGCATTCGTGCTGGCGCCCGACTCGTACATGATGACGACATCCGGTTTCCCGTCGCCGTTCACGTCGACAACTTTGAGGTCATAGATCGAAAGCCCGAGCAGCTTGAGACCCTCGGTATTCGCGCGCGTGAATCCACCCTTGCCGTCGCCGAGGAGAATCACCAACTCCTTGTCCGTGCCCTGCGCGTAGACGATGTCGAGATTGCCATCGCCGTCAACGTCGGCGAGCGCGAGTCCGGTCACCGGAATGTGGCTGCCCCAACGCACGATGGGGTAACGGGTCACCGTGCCATCCTTTGCAAACGAAAGACGGTCGATCGCCGTCGTCTGCGCCAGGGGCGGCCGTGCGATGATGTTCGGGTCGAGATCGGACGGCCAGGAACGAACGTAGCTGACGATCGCGTCGTCCCGCTTCTTCGATGCGATCTTTCCCGCCGCATTGCCATAAAAGTAGGCACCCCAGGGAATGAGATCCCGGGATTGGTCATTGGCAAGCACCGACCATTCGGTCGAGCCTTTGCTGAGATAGAAAATGTCCCGGCTTCCGAGATAGATGCTCCCAAGAACGAAGTCAGGCCGCCCGTCTTCGTTGAAATCACCAGCGGAAAGCCAGTCTGCGCCGGTCTTCACTCCGGGTGGCGCGATGTTTTCGGCCTGCCAGGACTTTCCCTTGTTCTTGTTGATCAG
>DATLVW010000714.1:0-5117 GCA_035577085.1 Thermoanaerobaculia bacterium | reverse complement strand
CACGTCTACCATGGAGGAATTCATCAGGTGTTTGACCAGATGCACGTCTACCATGGTGGTATTCACATCGACACTGCGTGAATTCACGCCGTCAAAGAGCTTGATGAAACGGACAAAGGCGGCAGGAAATCGGGTTAGCGCAGATTCACGCCGTATCAGAGCAGATTCACGTCTACCATGGAGGAATTCATCAGGTGTTCGAGCAAATGCACGTCTACCATGGTGGTATTCATACCGACATTGCGCGAATTCACGCCGTCAAAGAGTAATTTCACGCCACGGTTTCAGCCGGCGTTTACGTCAACCACGGGGGATTTTCACTTCACCGCGATTGATCTTGCCTGCTTCACGTCGGTGATCCCGCGCATCGCCTTCTCCAGCGCGTCCTGTAGCAGTGTTCGCATCCCCTGCTGCATGGCAAGATCGCGGAGCTCGTCGATTGGGGCGCGGCGTTGCACGGCGCGCTTCACTTCGTCGGTGCCGGTGAGCAGCTCGTGCACGCCCATGCGGCCTTTGTAGCCGGTGTGATTGCAGTTCGCGCAGCCTTTCGGCTCGTAGAGCATGAAGTCGGGTGAATATTTGATGCCCATCTGCGGGAAGTAGTCGCGGCCGTAGATCTCCATCAGCTCGTCGAAATCTTCCTCCGAGGGATGATGCGGTTCTTTGCACTTCGGGCAGAGCGTGCGGATGAGGCGCTGGGCCATGATGCCGAGGAGCGCGTCGGCGAAGTTGAAGGGATCGATGTTCATGTCCAGCAGGCGCGAGATCGTTTCCGGCGCGGAGTTGGTGTGCAGCGTCGAGAAGACGAGATGGCCGGTGAGCGACGCTTCGATGCCGATTGCTGCCGTTTCGTGATCGCGCATTTCGCCAACCATGATCACGTCGGGATCGGCTCGCAGGAAGGAGCGCATGGCCGCGGCGAAGGTGAAGTCGATCTTCGGCTGCACCTGCACCTGGCGCAATCCCTTCTGCGTGATTTCGACCGGGTCTTCCGCCGTCCAGATCTTCATATCCTCGGTGTTGATCGATCCGAGGGCCGAGTGCAGGGTGGTCGTCTTGCCGGAGCCGGTCGGGCCGACGACGAGGCAGATGCCGTATGGCTTGGCCAGGATCTCTTTGAAGTTCTTGAGATTGCGTTCGCTGAATCCCATCCTCTCGATCGGCAGCGGCTTGGAGGCGGCGAGGATGCGCATGACGACGTCTTCGTTGCCGTTGGTGGTCGGGATCGTGGCGACGCGCAGCTCGATCACACCTTTCGATGACTTGAAGCGGATCTTGCCATCCTGCGGTTTGCGGCGCTCGGAGATGTCGAGCTTGGCCATGATCTTCAGGCGTTGCACGAGCGCGTTGCGATGCGCGCCGGGGATCTCCATGAATTTGCTGCAGTCGCCGTCGACGCGCAGGCGGATGAGACAGGGATTCTTGGCGCCGTCCGGCTCGACGTGAATGTCCGAGGCGCCGCGCGCGGCGGCTTCGAGGATCATCTTGTTGGCGAGCTTGACGATCCCGGAGTCGGTCTCGTCGATCTCGTCCTTATCCTTCTCCTCATCCTCGGCGCTCCCCTCCCCTTCGCCGAGTGAATCGAGAATCTTGTTCAGATCGGCGCTGTCCGAGGCGAGGTCTTCGATCTCGCCGTACGACGCACCGATGTACGCGAGGATCTCGTGCTTCATGCCGGCCCAGAAGTCGTAGCGCGGTGCGAGGTTCATGGCCCGGATACCGTCGAGCCGCGTCAGATCGTGCGGATCGTCGACAGCGATGATGAGCACGCCCGGACGCCGCTCGATCGGCGCACAGCCGTACTTTTTCCACATGTCGGCCGGCACGCGGTCGCGATACTCGGCAGGAATAGTCTGCGCACCGTCGTAACTGAAGAAGCTCGTGCTGTAGAACGCAGCCAGCGATTTCCCGATCTCCTCTTTCGGGACGTTGTAGTCCTCGATGAGCACCTTCTCGATCGTGGAGTTATTCACGCGCGCGCTGGAAACGGCGGCTTCGATGTCCTTCTCCGAGACGATGCCCTTGTCGACGAGCGCGCCGAGGCGCGAGGGCTTGGTCTGCCGCGCCGCGCGATGCTGGTTGTAGAAAGCGATGCCGAGGATGCGCCCGATCTCTTCGGCGGCATCCTCATCCTGCGGCGTGAAGGCGACGCCGTGGCGTTTGTTGATGAGCTGCACGACGCCGAGGAGATACTTTTCGAAGAGGATGGGGACGGCGAGGACGGCCTTCGTGCGGAAGCCGGTCTGCTTGTCCCAACGCTGATCGAAACGAAGATTCGCGTGGAACCTGGCCAGCTCGGTGGCGTCATATGCGTCTTTGATGTTGATCGTTTTCCGCGCCAGCGCGGTGAACCCGGCGATCGACGAGAACGACTTCGGGACACGGATCTCTTTGGGGACGTCGCCGACCTTCGTGAGCGAGTAAAGCTCCTGGTTCTTGGTGTCGACCGCGTAGATGGTGAGCCGCTCGGCGTAGAGGAGCTCGAGGATCTTGTCCTTGAGCGTCATCAGGATGTGCGGAATCGATTCCGCGGCGTTGATCTGATTGGTGATTCCCGTCAGTTTCTTGCGGTACTCGAGCTCGCGCTCCAGCGAATTTGGCGCAGCCTGGACGGTCATGGTCTCGATTCTCCCAAGTTGAAGAAAAAGGATAGCGCAATCAAGGAAAGTCAGACGCCGAAGAACGCCGCGAGGCATTACTATGCGCGCCACGCCCGTTGCGGACAAACGGGCACCTAGCCATCCATGCGGATTTCCGTTGCCACAAAACTGCGGGGCGTCTTCGGGCTGAGCCTGGTGATCCTCGTGGTCATCGGGTCGACCGCCATTTACGACACACAACGGCTGGTGGCCGTCACGGCGGCGCGCGCCCAGGCTCGGCAGTTCCTGTGGGATCTCGAACAGCTCGTCGCCAACTTGCGAGGCGCGGAGAATGAGCAGCGAGGCTATCTGCTCACCGGCGAGCCGGCCTATCGCGAGGCGTATCAGCGGTCGGCGGCGACGCTGACCAAGAGCATGGCCGATCTCAAACGGCGCGATCCCTCGCTGCGCAGCCGCATCGATGCGCTCGATCCGCTCATCGCTGCCGTCATTCAGGAGCTGAATCGAGAGATGGACGTTCGCGACAAGCGAGGTCTCGATGCAGTGATCGCTGACGTCCAGGACCGGCGCAGTACCGCGGCGATTGCCGCCATCCGCAGCGCGGTCACCGATATTGAGGCGCTGGAGACCGAAGTGCTCACGGCACGCGCGAGCGAAGCCGCAGCCACCGCACAGCGAACGTTCATGACGATCGGCTTCGGCACTCTCTTCGCCCTCATCGTCCTTTCCATCGCCTCGGTGGTGTTATCGCGCGGCATCACGCGTCCCGTGAACAAGCTCGTGGCGGGCACCGAGCGCATTGCCGCGGGTGCATTGGCAACGCGCATCGAGGCAGAGAGTAACGACGAGATCGGCGAGCTTGCCCACTCGTTCAATCGGATGGCCGAGTCACTCGAAACGCAGACGCGCGCGATCACCGACAGCGGCGGCGCGATCACCGACGGCATTCGGGTCATGACCGACGGCAGCGACAAACTCCTGGTCCGCTCGCAAGGACAGTCGGCGCTCGCGGAGCGCTCCGCCCATTCGCTCATCAGCGTACGCAACATCACGGAACAGGTCGTTCGCTCGACGGAACAGGTCACCGCGAACACCGAGGATTCGGCGGCGCGCGCCACGGAATTGCGGGCTTCGAGCGAGCAGGTGCGCACGAGCATGTCGCAGCTCTTCGACTCGGCGGCGAAGACGTCATCATCGACGACGCAAATGTCGGCAGTGGCGATCCAGATGGCGACGATGACGACGGAGCTGTCCGCGGCGGGAGAGAACGTGCTGACGTTCGTCTCCGAGATGGAAGCGACAACCGGCGAGCTCGGCTCGGCTGCTCGCACCACAGCCGACCTCTCCCGCCGCGCGCGCGAGGAGGCCGTCGCGGGGCGCGCGGCGGTCGATGAGACCGTAACCGGCATCGAGCACTCGCAGGAGCTGACCGAGCACGCTGCCGGCGTACTGGCGGATCTCGAGAACCGCGTCGGCGAGATCGGCCAGATCCTTGAGGTGGTCACCGCGGTCACGCACAAGACGAACCTTCTTGCGCTGAACGCCGCCATCATCGCGGCGCAAGCCGGGGAGCACGGGCGTGGATTCAACGTGGTGGCCGAGGAGATGCGCGAGCTGGCGGAACAGACGCGCAGATCGACGAACGAGATCAGCGCGATCGTGAAGGGCGTGCGGTCCGCGTCCGAGGCCGCGGTGGCGGCGATGCGCGAGGGCGTGGAGCGCGTCCGCGGCACCGTCAGCCTCGCCCGCAACGCCAGCACCTCCCTCGGGCGCATCGTCGAGTCGTCGACATCATCGTTCGAGATGTCCGAGCGCATCTCCGCATCGCTTCAAATGCAGGCCGACGCCACGCGAAACCTTCACGGCACCGCATCGAAGATGAGCGATCACCTCGGCGAGAACCGCCGCTCCATCAACGAACAGGCCCAGGCCGCGAGGCTGCTGGCCGAGGAGGCGGAGTCCGTACACAACATCGCCGCGCAGGTGCGCGCAGCGAGCGACCATCAGTCGACCGCCGCCCGCGGCATCGCCGAGGCGCTGGAACAGATCGATATCGATGCACGAACGATCCGCGACATCGTCCGATCGCAGCTCGGCCAGATCGAAGAGGTATCGAACGCATCAAGCTCGATGCGCGACATCGCGCGCCAGAACAACGAGCTTGCCGAGGAGCTGTCCGAAACGGTGCGGACCCTGGCGCGCAGCGGCGAGCGCTTCGAGAAGATCGTGGGCGGACAGCGGACGAGAGCCTGACGCGTCACTCACGCGAAGACGCGAAGACGCGAAGAAACGAAGCGATCGAGGTTTGCGATGCTCAGCTAAGCGTTCTTCGCGACTTCGCGTCTTCGCGTGAGAAATCAGGGCGCCTTCACTTTGGGACTGACCCCCTTCTACGGGTAGTAGCCGCTGGTGGCGCGCACGATTACCGGTTTGCCTGGGACTTCCACGCTGATGCGGCGAAGGTTCCGGCGCGGAGCGATGCTCGGGGAGACGTAGGTGAGCAGGTACTGTCCGCGC
>DATLVW010000713.1:0-11285 GCA_035577085.1 Thermoanaerobaculia bacterium | reverse complement strand
CTCTTTCAGGATCGCGTTCGTGATCTTGCGACCGGAGTGCGCGATCTCGTCGCCACCCTTCGACTTGATGGAGTGCGTGACCTTCATGCCGAGCAGGTTGGTCGGGCGCTCGACGCCGGGATCGAGCTGCCAGAAGAGCTTGGAGTTCTTCAGGGCAATGCGGTCCACGGTGTAGAACGTCTTCAAAATGTCTTCGTCGGTGCGCAATCCGAGGGCGCGCAGGAAGATGGTTCCCAGGAATTTGCGCTTGCGGTCGATACGGACGTAGAGGATGTTCTTCTGGTCGTACTCGAACTCAACCCACGAACCGCGGTACGGGATGATCTTCGAGAGGAACGTGTGCGCAGATTCCTTCGTGAAGAAGACGCCCGGCGAACGGTGGAGCTGCGACACGATGACGCGCTCCGTTCCATTGATGATGAACGTGCCGTTGTCCGTCATCAGCGGGATGTCGCCGAAGAAGACTTCCTCTTCCTTGGCATCGCGCATGTGCTTGACGCCGGTATCGGGATCCTTGTCGTAGACGAAGAGGCGGAAGGTGACCTTCAGCGGAACGCTGTAGCTCATGCCGCGTTCCTGGCACTCTTCGACCGAGTACTTCATCTGCAGGTCGACGGGATTGCCGCAGATGTCGCAGATCTCGACGCGGTTCTTGTTGATGACGCCGCACTTCTGGCAGTTGACCGTCTCTTCGTGCGGGTGATCGGTGATGATCTTCGATCCGCAGTTCGCGCAGGTCATGCGCAGGTGCTCGAGGCCCTTGAGCTGGCCGCACTTGCACTCCCAGTTCCCGATCGCGAACTTCACGAAGTCGAGAGAGCAGGTCTCCCGGAAATCGCTGAAGGGGAAGACACTGGTGAAGACCGACTGCAGTCCCGTGTCTTCTCGCTCCTCGGGGAGGAGGTTCATCTGCAGGAACCTGTCATACGACTTGCGCTGCACGTCGATGAGGTTCGGCAACGCCATGTAACTCCGGATTTTGGAGAAGTCATGGCGAACCGGTTCCTGTTTTGGCAGGGAGGATCCGTTCATTCAATTGCTCCTTTGGGCCGCGGCGTGCCCGGCTGCGGCGGTTCGAACGCGGTGGGTGTAGACAGCAAGAGGCCGCAGGGCAGAAAGCTCTGCCTGCGACCGTCGGTTGCGGTCCACGCACACCGGGTTCGTCACTGCGTTAGTCGAGATTGACGCGCCCTCAATGAGAATTTCTTAGGCGAGTCCCGCCGCAGGCAACGCGGCAGGGTGGATTCGCGAGGATTGTGAGCTATCGGAAAGGGCCGCTCCCCCCCTTTCCAGCTCAGAGATGTCTAACAAAAAGCAGATTCCGGACGGGACATTCCGCCCCGCCCGGAAAACTTTCATACTCGAAAAGCCGCCGGCTGTTGAGATCGCCAGCGAAAACCACCACAAACGTCACTATTTGATCGTGACCTTCGCGCCGGCCTCTTCGAACTTCTTCTTGATGTTCTCAGCCTCATCCTTCGAGACCGCTTCCTTGATCGTCGACGGCGCGGCCTCAACGAGGTCCTTCGCTTCCTTCAGACCAAGGCTCGTCACTTCGCGTACAGCCTTGATGACGTTGATCTTCTTGTCGCCGACCTCGGTGAGGAGGACAGCAAACTCAGTCTGCGCCTCGACCGGAGCCGCTGCTGCTGCCGGGCCCGCTGCTGCTGCCGGAGCGGCTGCTGCCGCGGCCGACACGCCGAAGCGGTCTTCCAGTGCCTTGACCAGGTTCGAAAGGTCCAGCACCGACATGGTCTCAATCTGCTTCACGAAATCTTCAGTCGAAATAGCCATTTCAGCCTCCAAATAGTGTTGAGTCGTTCAAATCTCTAGCGTCGCGGCGATGCCGCGGCGCGGAATCAGTCTTATGCGGTTGCCTCGGGTGCGGGTGCGGGTGCTTCGGATGCCTCGGACGCGGGTGCTCCGGATGCTTCGGGGGCAGCCGGTGCTGCGCCTTCGCCTTTCTGCTTGGCGATCTGATCGATGACCACCGCAAGATTGCGGATGTTCGCCGCCAGTACGGTCGCCAGTCCACGCATCGGACTCTGAAGTACGTACAGCAACTTCGAGATCAGCTCGTTGCGCGACGGCAGATTGGCGATTGCCTGGATCTGGTCGGCCGCGACGATCTGGCCGTTGAGCATCGCCCCTTTGAACGTGATCGCCGGAACGTCTTTGGCGAACTTCGTCAACGCCTTCGCCAGCGCGACGGCGTCCGTGGTGTTGTAGGCCACGGCGGTCGGGCCGCTGAATGCACCCTTCAGCGCTGTCAGAGGCGAGTCCTTGACCGCGATGAGGGCGAGGGTGTTCTTGACGACGACGTACGTCGAGCTCGTATCGCGCACCTGCCGGCGCAGTTCGGTGACCTGCGGAACGGTGATGCCTTTGAACGACATCAGGAATGCGTTCGTGGCTTTGCCGATGCCTTCGCCGAGCTCGGAGATCGCTGCTGCTTTATCTTCGCGATTCATGCTCCCTCCTTACTCTGCCTTCGCCTCGGCCACGGCCGTATCGATCGCAATCGAGGGGCTCATCGTGGACGAGATGTAGATGCTGCGGACGTACTTGCCCTTCGCGGCCGGCGGCTTGGCCTTGCGAATGGCGGTGATGATGCTGCTGGCGTTTTCCTGGAGCTGCGTCGCGGAAAACGCGATCTTTCCAACCGGAACGTGGATGATCGACGTCTTGTCGACGCGAAACTCCACCTTACCGGCCTTGATCTCCGAGATCGCCTTGGCGACGTCGAACGTGACGGTGCCGGTCTTCGGATTCGGCATCAGTCCGCGGGGACCGAGGACTTTGCCGAGCTTACCGACCGACCGCATCATGTCCGGCGTGGCGATGACAGCGTCGAAATCAGTCCAGCCACCCTGGATCTTCTCGACGATGTCGTCTCCGCCGACCATGTCAGCGCCGGCTTCGGTAGCCTCACGCTGTTTGTCGCCTTGTGCGATCACGAGCACGCGCTTCGACTGTCCGGTCCCGTGCGGAAGCACGGTGGTACCGCGGACCATCTGATCGGCGTGCTTGGGATCGACTCCGAGAAGGAGCGACAGTTCGACCGTCTCGTTGAACTTGGCGTACGCGATCTGCTTGAGCAGACCGAATGCCTCATCCAACTGGTACGGCCGCCGTTCGACCTTCTCGAACGCTGCACGGTACTTCTTGCCGTGTCTGGCCAAATTCACCTCCGTAGTGTTAACGGCGGGCACGAGTCCCGCCTCCTACTTCGTTTGCACCGGCTACGCGCCGGCGCGACCTTTTCAAACCGAATGTTCAACGTTCAACGTTGAGCATTCAACATTCTGCCTTTTAGCCGGTGACCTCGAGTCCCATCGACCGAGCCGTACCCATCACGGTCTTCACGGCCGCTTCGAGCGACGCCGCGTTTAGATCCGGCATCTTCGTCTTCGCGATCTCCTCGACCTGCTTGCGCGTGACGCTGCCGACCTTCGTCTTGTTCGGAACGCCCGAGCCCTTCGGGATGCCGGCCGCCTTGAGCAGCAGGATCGCCGCGGGAGGCGTCTTGGTGATAAAGGTGAAGGTGCGGTCGGAGAAGACGGTGATGACCACCGGAATGATCAGCCCCTGCTGACCCTGCGTGCGTGCGTTGAAGGTCTTGCAGAACTCCATGATGTTCACGCCGTGCTGGCCGAGGGCCGGACCGACGGGTGGTGCGGGAGTTGCTGCACCCGCTGGAATCTGAAGCTTGATGTATCCCGTAATTTTCTTAGCCATAATTTCTCGTCTCTGAAATCAGTTATCTCTTCTGTGCGCCGCCGGTTGGGCTGCCACCCTGCTCTTCACTCGGATCGAACCGGGCCACCTGCAGGAAGTCGAGCTCGACCGGCGTGGAGCGGCCGAAGATCGTGACCATGACCTTCAACGTGCTGCGGTCGAGGTTCACTTCCTCCACCACTCCGGTGAAGTTCGAGAACGGTCCGTCGATGATGCGAACGTGCTCGCCGTGCTCGTAAACGTGCTTCGGTTTCGGCTTCTCTTTCGTCGTTACGACCTGCGTCAGGATCTGGTCGACTTCCTCAGGCGTCAGCGGCGTCGGCTTCTTGCCGGTGCCGACGAAGCCGGTGACCTTCGGCGTGTTCTTGACGAGATGCCAGGCGTCGTCCGCCATGTCCATCTCCACGAGGATGTAGCCGGGGAAGAACTTCCGCTGCACCTCGCGCTTCTTGCCACCCTTCATCTCGATGAGCGTTTCGGTCGGGATCTTGATCTCGCCGAACTTGCCGCGCATGCCGAGGGCTTCGATTCGCTGGTTGAGGTTCTCGCGCACCCTCTCCTCGAATCCGGAGTAGGTGTGGACGATGTACCACTGCTTCTGTGCCGTTTCGGCCATCACTAAGTGCCTGCTCCGAACCTGGTAAAGAGGAAGTCGATCAACTTGAAGAAGATGACGTCGCATCCCCAGAGATAGATCGCGAAGATGATCGTGGACACGATCACGACAACAGTCGTCCCGACGACTTCAGGACGGCCCGGCCAGGTGACCTTCTTCATTTCCGAGTTGGTGTCGCGAAAAAAGTCGCGTGTGGTGAGCCACCACTCGCGCGGCCTTGCGACGATGCTGTTGTCTTTGTCTGATTCCATCGATACCCCGAAAAACGCTGACAGCTTTCAGCCCTCACCCTTCCGGCTGGTGCCGCCTGAGAAGGTTGAGAGCTGAACGCTGGAAGCTGAGATTTGGCAGGCCAAGAGGGATTTGAACCCCCAACCTGCGGTTTTGGAGACCGCTGCTCTGCCAGTTGAGCTATTGGCCTGCAAGTGCCGCAAAAGCCTGCAAAAGCGGGCTCAAAGCGACTTATTCCCCCGCGATTTCCATGCCCGCATCCCTTCGGCCGCTCCAACGGCCTCAGGATTCGTGCTTCGCTTTACTTCGTTTCCCTGTGCGGCGTGTGCTTCCGGTCATGACGGCAGAACTTCTTCAGTTCCAGCTTCTCCGTCATGGTCTTCTTGTTCTTCGTCGTCGTGTAGTTCCGGCGTTTGCACTCGGAACACTGGAGCGTGATGATCTCTCTGCCTGCGCGTGCCATGTTTTCTCTACTCCGGATCTCGAATCGTTTTGATGGAGCCCTCTGCGAGAGTTGAACTCGCGACCCCGTCCTTACCAAGGACGTGCTCTACCCCTGAGCTAAGAGGGCTTACCGTTCTGGGATACCAAGTTGCTCGGTTGCGGGGTTGCTCAGAAACCAACCAACCCTGCAACTCAGCAACCTCGTTTGGAGCGGGAGACGGGGCTCGAACCCGCGACCAACAGCTTGGAAGGCTGTGACTCTACCAACTGAGTTACTCCCGCGTTCGTTTCCTGCGAAAAATGGTGGAGAGAGGAGGGTTCGAACCTCCGTAGGTCATTGACCGGCAGATTTACAGTCTGCTGCTTTTAACCACTCAGCCATCTCTCCGTTAGACCGATTACGCTGGAGCTGGCGACGGGACTCGAACCCGCGACCTGCTGATTACAAATCAGCTGCTCTGCCAACTGAGCTATGCCAGCGCCAAACTGCAAGATTTCAAAGACACAAACAGCCTGTCGACGCCAAGCAAAGGATGGAGCTCAGACGGCGGAAGCCGAGGAACTGCGGGTTATAGCAAATGGCCAAACCGTGCGCAAGAGGGAACTTATTTCGATGGGGTCAGTTTGGCGGGGGAGTGGGGGGTCGGGGGTGGGGGGGGAGAAAGGGCCGCCTTGCGATGGACTCCCGAGTCTCATGCATGAGACCCCCGAGTCTCTCGCGAAAGACTCCCGAGTCTTTTGCGAAAGACCCCCGAGTCTTTTGCGAAAGACCCCCGAGTCCTTTGCGAAAGACCCGCGAGTCTTTAGCGAAAGACCCCTGAGTCTTTAGCGAAAGACCCCTGAGTCTTTAACGAAAGACCCCCGAGTCTTTAGCGAAAGACCCCCGAGTCTCTTGCGAAAGACCCTCGAGTCTTTAACGAAAGACCCCCGAGCCTTTAACGAAAGACCCTCGAGTCACTAACGAATGACCCCCGAGTCATTGACGAATGGCCCCCGAGTCATTGACGAATGACCCTGAGTCATTAGCGAAAGACTCGGAGTCATTAACGAATGACACGGCAGTCATGCCGAGTGACCAACGATATCCCATTCAAAATCAGTCACTTACCTGTTTGCTGGAAATGCGGACGAACCCACGATGACACACCTGACGCTGCCGAACCTCACCAGTTGATTCGTCATCATCTCCCGGCCCGTGGCGGTTTCTGGTCCCCTTGCTGCCGGCGGACCTCGTAGCAAAGCACCGCCGCCGCCGTGGCCACGTTGAACGACTCGATGTGGCCCTGCATCGGGATCGTCACGACGCGGTCGCAGTGCTCGAGGACGTTGCGGCGGATTCCCTTTCCTTCGTTGCCGACGACGAGAGCCACCTTTCCGCGAAGATCGATCGCCTGCGGCGGGTCGCCTCCATCCGCCGCGGCGTAAACCCAGTAGCCCGCCTTCTGGAGCGTCTCGATCGTTCGCGCCAGGTTGGTCACCTGCGCCACCGGCACCCACTCCGACGCGCCGGCTGAGGCTTTCACAGCGACCGGCGTCAGTCCAACGCTGTCGTGCTCCGGGATGACGACGAGATCGACGCCGAAGCCATCGGCGACACGCAGGATCGCCCCGAAGTTCTGCGGATCGGTGATCGAGTCGAGGATCAGCACGAACGTCGTCCGCTCCTCGGCAATGACATCGTCGAAATCAGCGAACGCCGTCTCCGAGATCTCCGCGACGACTCCGTTGTGAACGCCGCGACCGGCTAGACGGTCGATCTGGTCGGAGGCAAGATTGCGCACGCTCACACCTGCCCGCTTCGCCTCCGCGATGAGCCGCTGATGCCGTGCCGTCTCCTCGCGCGCCACGCCGACGTAGCGCACGCGCTCCGAGTGCGAGCGAATGGCTTCGAGGATGGGATTGACTCCGTAGATGATCACGACGCGAAGTGTAGTGCGGGTGTCGGGGGTCGGGGGTCGGGAGTCGTAGAAGAGAGCGTCAATCGATCAGTGAATCGATCAGTGAGCGAAGTCCTTCTCCAGCTCCAGCGCGCTGGTCGGATCAGTTGCCGTAATCCTTCTCCGACTCCCGACTCCCGATATCCGACACCCTCGCCAATCTCGATGCCAGCAGCGGTCCTTCGTAGACGAAGCCGGTATACACCTGTACGAGATCGGCGCCCGCGGCAAATTTCGCGCGAAGGTCGTCCGCCTTCATGATGCCGCCGACGCCGATCAATGGAAACGACGGACCAACGCGTCTGCGCACACGGGCGAGGATCGACGTCGATTGGGTCATCAGCGGCGCACCCGACAGTCCGCCGGCCTCGGCGGCCGTGAACGGCCGCGCGATCGTCGTATTCGTGCAGATCATCCCGTTCGCCAACCAGCGGCACACCTCACAAATCTCGTTCAGAAGAGCGTCATCGAGGTCGGGCGCGATCTTCACGAACAGCGGCTTCGCACCCCGAACGGCACTGAGTATCCGCTCGAGATGCTCGGGCCGCTGCAGCTCGCGTAGCGACGGCGTGTTGGGCGAGGAAAGGTTGACGACAACGGCGTCCGCGAGCGGCGTGAGCTTCATCGCGCACGCTCCGTAGTCATCGGCTGCTCCTTCGAGCGGAACATCGCGATTCTTTCCGATGTTGACGAAGAGAGGGATCGTTCGCTGCCACGATGCCAGCCGCGCGGCGACGGCATCGGCTCCATCGTTATTGAATCCGAGCCGATTGATGAGCGCTTTCTGTTCGGGGTAGCGGAACAGGCGCGGACGCGGGTTGCCTGGTTGCGGACGCAGCGTGACCGTGCCCACTTCGACGAAGCCGAAACCGAGCGCGGCCAGCATCGGCATGAGCAAGCCGTTCTTGTCGAAGCCTGCGGCGATTCCGATTGGCGATGGGAAGGCCATGCCGAGGAGCTCGCGGCGCGCGCTGGCGGGCGGCGCGCAGAAGCGTCCGATCGCGCGCAACGCGAAAGGGATGTTCTGCAGCGCGATCATCTGCCGCGTCGTGAAATCGTGCGCGTCCTCGGCGTCGAGCAGGAAGAGCAGCTTGCGGATCAGCGAATACATTGCTCGACGCGCGCGAGCGGCGAGAACACGCGCGGATCCGATTCGCTGGCCCGCGCCAGCAGCGGGATCGCACGCACCAGCTCCGGCCCGTGGTCCATCCCGGTCATCGCCAAGCGCAGCGGCATGAACAGCTCTTTCCCTTTGAGGCCGGTGGCTTTCTTCAGCCGCTCGTTCATCGCTTTGACGGCATCGGCGTCGTGCGGCGCGCCATGCTCCCGAAGGTCGGCGGCAACCGCAGAGGCAAACGACTGATCGATCGACGGCGTGTTGTACTCGGTCACGAACCGCAATACTTCGCGGAACTGTGGAAGGAGATGAACAGACGTCTTCACGACATCGATCGCTTCCTCGAGCCACGGCGTATCGATGCCGATCGAGTGCACCACCAGCGGCCGCAGTACCGCCGCACTCATCGCATGAATGTATTGGCCGTTCAGCCACTCGAACTTCTGCGGGTCGAAGACCGCCGGCGCCGAGTTCACGCGGTCGAGCGTGAAGTTGTCGATCGCGTACTGGCGGTCGAAGACATCGCGGCCGTCGGGCGCCGACCAGCCGAGCATAGTCAGATAGTTGAGCATCGCGTCGGGAAGGAAGCCCGCTTCCGCGTACGCAGTGACCGACGTGGCGCCGTGACGTTTCGAGAGCTTCGTCCGGTCCTGCCCCAGGATCAGCGAGACATGCGCGAAAAGGGGAACGGCCCACTCCATGGCCCGATAAATCAGCACCTGTCGATGCGTATTCGTCAAATGCTCCTCGGCGCGGATGACATGCGAGATCTCCATGTCGTGATCGTCGACGACGACGGAAAAGTTGTACGTCGGATGACCGTCAGAGCGGATGAGGATGAAATCGCCGAGCGACTCGCGCTTCCAGGTCACCTCGCCGCGGATCAGATCGTCGATGGTGACGTCGCCGTCGTCAGGAACGTGAAAACGCATCGCGTGGGGAGTCTGCTCATCATCACGGCGATTGATCCAGCACTTGAGGTCGTAGTGCGGCGGTCTCCCTGCGACCTCCGCCTCTTTCCGCTTCGCCTCGAGCTCCTCTTCGGTGCAGTAGCAGCGATAGACGACGCCGCGATCGAGAAGCTCGCGCGCCACTTCGGCGTACCTGTTCACGCGCTCCGACTGGCGATACGGCGCGTGCGGTCCGCCGACATCCGGACCTTCATCCCAAAGCAAGCCAAGCCAGCGAAGATCGTCGAGCACCATCGTTTCCGATTCGGCGGTGGACCGCGCCTGATCGGTGTCCTCGACGCGGATGATGAACGTCCCGCCGTGATGCTTGGCGAAAAGCCAGTTGAAAATCGCGGTGCGCGCGCCGCCGACGTGGAGGTGGCCGGTGGGCGATGGAGCAAAACGAACGCGGGTCATGTCCTCAACGATATCAAGCCTTTTTTCGCTTCGCCTTCTTTGCGGCCGCCTTCGCTTCGTTCTGTTTCACCCGCAGCGTCACGATTCTCTTGATCAGGGCGTACGGAATCGGCTGATCGAGCGGAAATCGCAGATTGCCCTTCTCTCCCGCGTACTTGGCAATCGCCTTCTCCAACGCTGCGTCGGCCTTGATGGGTGGGTAAAGGCCGATGTGATTCTTGAACGCGGCGAAGTAGACCAGAATCCCGTTCTGCCTGAACGCCGGAATGCGATAGCTGATCGTCTCCTCAGCGTCGGGTGCAGCGCTGCGGATGGTCGTTCGGATCTTCCGGAGAATCGCCTGCACGTCGGGCGAATACGCGGCGATGTAATCGTCGATCGTCTTTGGCGCCTTCCTCTTGCTCGCGGTTGCCATGTTCAAGGACGTTCAGGAAATCGATATCGAGACGATCGCCATCGCGCAGATGCCCTCGCTGCGTCCGATGAAGCCGAGGTGATCGGTGGTTGTCGCTTTGACGTTCACGTGGCCCGCGGGAAGATTGAGCAAACTCGCGATCGAGGCCTGAATCGCGTCGCGAAAGGGAGCGAGCTTTGGCGTCTGCGCGATGATCGTGACGTCGACGTTGCCGATCTCAGCATCCATCTCGTCGATGATTCGCTTCGCCTCGCGGAGAAAGATGGTCGAATCTGCATCTTTCCAGCGCGGATCCTCGGAGGGGAAGTATTGGCCGATATCGCCTGCTCCTGCAGCGCCGAGGAGCGCGTCGGTGACGGCGTGGAGGACGGCGTCGGCGTCGGAGTGACCGGAGAGACCTCCGGTGTCGCTGATGCGCACGCCGCCGAGAATCAACGGACGCGCGTCGGCGAACTGATGAACATCGATCCCCTGCCCCACGCGAATCATGCGCAGCCCCCAAAAGCATTTCGCGCGAAGCGCTTTGGAGTGCGGTGGCGCCAGCCACCGCTTTGAAGAGCGTACAGCGCGCAGAACCGATCGATGTTCGTCTTTCGTCCGAATCCCATTGGACCTGCGCCTAACCCGCATTTCTCAAACTCTTGGAGAACTAGGCATCCCTTTGTATCGAGCGCCTTCTTCCCCCCGGCCTTTTCGGGGGGAGAAGGTGCCGAAGGCGGATGAGGGGGGCGTTGCTGCCGTTGGTGCAGGGAGAAGGCGCTCGATACAAACGTGGCGCGAGCAATTCCAGTACGAGAGCGATCAGTGCGGCTAATCTGCACGCGTTTGAAAGCGGTGGCTGGCGCCACCGCACTCCAAAGCGCTTCGCGCGAAAATTGGCTCGGGCTCTTCATTCTTCTCCTCCGCCCCATTCCGCGTAGATGCGCTCGGCCATGACGAGATCCTCCGGGCGCGTGATCTTGAAATTCATCGAATCGCCGGGAACGAGTTGGACGCGGTGACCGTACTTCGCGGCCAGCCCCGCCTCATCGGTCGCGTTTGCGTCTTCGCGCGCCGCGCGCGTGAGGATGTCACGTAGGACGTCGATGCGAAAGCACTGCGGCGTCTGCGCAGCCACGAAGACACTCCGATCGGGGGTCGAAGCGATGGAGTCGTCTTTAATCTCATGAATCGTGTCGGGCAGCGGAATGCCGGGAAACGCCGCTCCGTGCGTGCGCGCGGCGTCGAGCGTGGCGTGAAACGTATCGGGCGAGAAGAACGGACGCACCGCATCGTGAATGGCCACGAGATCGAACTCGTCGCCTGCCGCGGCCAGTCCCGCGGCCACCGACTGCAGCCGCGTCGCGCCGCCGGCGACGAATTTCACGCGATCGCCCGGCGATTCCTTCACGGCGTTGAGCAGCATGTCCAGCACCGGAAC
>DATLVW010000712.1:0-5220 GCA_035577085.1 Thermoanaerobaculia bacterium | reverse complement strand
GCGTACCAGATGAGGAGGAACTCGGAGAAGGTGGTGTAGGCGTAGAACATGACGAACGCCAGCATCAGGTTGCCGAGGTCGCGGAGGTGCGTCGGCTTGAGCAGGGAGCCCATCGCTTCGGTATTCACCAGGCGGGTGAGGAAGAACGTGACGAAGGCCAGAGCCGAGAGCGCGCAACCGACGACGAACGTGATGCCGTACATCGTCGAGCTCCATTTCGGCTCGGTCGACATCATCCAGTCGATCGACGCAAAGGTCAGCGTCAGGACGATCATCAGCAGTCCGGAGGCAGCCCACTTGCGCCGCTTGAGCTCCGTGTACGGCGAGCGGTCTTCGTAGAAGCTGAGCGACAGCGCACGGATGCGCCACGCCCAGAGGTTCCAGAGCGCGAAGTAGAGCGCGGCAAAGGCCAGGAAGCGCTTCCAGTTCAGCCAGTCGAGTTTCTGGCTGACGTTCTCGTCGGCCATCGCCCACTGCGTGTTGGACCACGGATAGAGGTACTTCATGCCGAGGAGGATGGGGATGAAGAAGAGCACCATCCAGAGCATCGTGCGGGCCGCCGCGCCGAGCGGACGGCGGATCATGAGGCCCCATTCGCCGCCGGTGACGTATTGCAACATCAGCACGGCGAGCGAGCCGGCGACGATCGAGAACCAGAAGAGGAAGCTAGGGAGGTACGAGCGGAAGAACGTTTCCTGGTTGATGAAGTATCCGAGCGCGCTGAGAGCCAGACCGATGATCCCGATGATCAGCGCTGGCGTGCGCCACTGGCTGATGCCGGTGGCAGAGGCGGTGGTTTCGTTCACGCCCGCGCTCACTGCGTTGCCCCCTGCGTAAGCTTCGCACGCTGATCTGCGGGCAGGTCGTTGATCGTCCCGTTCTGGCTCAATTGCAGCGCGCGGACGTAGGCGATGATGGCCCATCGATCGGCGACCGGAATCTGCACCGCGTACGAAGGCATGGCCCCGAATCCATTGGTCATCACGTCGAAGAAGTGTCCCGTCTTCGCGTTCCGCAACGCGTCGGTGTGGTACGACGGCGGATGGCGCAGGCCGCGCGAGGGAATCATGCCGTTGCCGTCGCCGGCGCGGCCGTGACAGACGGAGCAGTAGATGTTGAAGCGCTCCTGCCCGCGATCCATGACTGCCGCGGTGATCGGGAAGGGGTAACCGTCGCCGTCTGCGCCGTTGATTTTGCCGGTGGCGAGGAAGGTGTCGTTGGCCAGCTCACCGCGGGCGACTGTGCCGGGGATGCGCGGGCGTGCGGACATACCGTCGGCGAAGAAATCGCTCGGCTCGAGCGGATCGTATTTGGGCTGGTTGGACATTTTCTGGCGGCAGGCGGTCAGGGCGATGAGCAACACGATCAGCGCAACGCCGCGGCGGCGGGAGGCCGCCGGGCCAGCCGGCGAGACGCCGGCGTTCCGCTGCGTAATTGCGCTACCAGGGAACATCGATGACCTCGCGGGGATGGAGTGCCTCGAGAAACTTCCAGACGGTGTCGAGATCGAACTTCGGATCGCGGGCCTGGATGACGAGGAAGAACTTGTCGCGCGACGCCTGATCGAAGCGCTTCACGTTGAACACGGGGTGATAC
The DNA here is from genome assembly GCA_035577085.1 of Thermoanaerobaculia bacterium. Lineage (GTDB taxonomy): Bacteria > Acidobacteriota > Thermoanaerobaculia > Gp7-AA8 > Gp7-AA8 > JADGNZ01. The sequence continues at coordinate 3,624 of DATLVW010000712.1, read as the reverse complement.
GGCATCGGCAGGCCGTTGAGGGCGAGCATGCCGAACACGGCTGCGAAAGCAGCCATGAGAATCGTGCACTCGAAGGTGATCGGAATCCAGGCCGGCCACGAGTTGAACGGCTTCCCGCCGATGTTGAGCGGATAGCTGATGACGTTGGCGTACCAGCACATGAAAAATCCGGCGATGCCGCCGATGATCCCGCCGATCAGGACGATGGCCGACATGCTGGAGAGACCGGTCGATTTCATCCCCACCGCTTCATGCAGGTTGTGGATCGGAAACGGCGAGAAGGCGTCCATCTGCGTGTAGCCGGCGTCGCGCGCGGCTTCGGCGGCAGCGGTGAGGTCGGCAGGCGAAGAGAACTCCGCGATGATGCCGTACGTCCCGGTTCTGACTTTGCCGATCGCCATCGCTTAAGCCTCGTGCCCTTCCGGATGCGCCTGCGCCTCGGGCAGCATGGTCCGCATCTCGAAAATCGAGATCATCGGAAGGAATCGAACAAAGAGGAACAAGAGGAAGAAGAAGAGCCCCATCGATCCGATGAACATCCCCCAGTCCCAGCGGGTGCCGTGATACATGCCCCACGAGGACGGCAGGAAGTCGCGGTGCAGCGACGTCGGGATGATGACGAAGCGCTCAAGCCACATGCCGACGTTGACGAACATCGCCACGACGAAGAGGCCCATCGTCGACGTCCTCATCCTGCGGAACCACATCATCTGCGGAGCGACACCGTTGCAGATGATCAGCATCGCGTACATCTTCCAGTACGGCCCGGACACGCGGTTGATCCACATGTAGCGCTCGAAGTTGTTGCCGCTGTAGTACGCGAAGAACGCCTCCATGCAGTACGAGTAGAAGACGATCAGACCCGTGGCCAGCATGATCTTGCCCATGTTCTCGAGGTGCTTCATGGTGATGAAGTCCTCGAGGTGGAACATCTTGCGCGCCGGAATGGCCAGAGTGAGAACCATGGCGAAACCGGCGTAGACGGCGCCTGCGACGAAGTACGGCGGGAAGAACGTGGCGTGCCATCCCGGCAACTGCGCGACAGCGAAGTCGAACGAGACGATCGTGTGGACGGAGAGCACGAGCGGCGTGGAGAGACCGGCCAGCAGCAGGTACGTCGACTCGTAGCGGAACCAGTGCTTCGCGGAACCGCGCCAGCCGAGGGAGAGCATGCCGTAGATGACGCGAGCGACGTTGCCGCGGGCGCGGTCGCGCAACGTGGCCAAGTCGGGGATCAGACCGACGTACCAGAAGAGCGCCGAGACCGTGGCGTAGGTCGAGACTGCGAAGACGTCCCACATAAGCGGGCTGCGGAACTGCGGCCACAACGTCATCGTGTTCGGGTAAGGGAAGAGCCAGAAGTCGTACCACGGCCGTCCGGTGTGCAGTGCCGGATAGAGGCCGGCCGCCGAGACCGCGAAGAGCGTCATCGCTTCCGCGAATCGGTTGATCGATGTGCGCCACTCCTGACGCAACAGCAGCAGAATCGCGGAGATCAGCGTGCCGGCGTGCCCGATCCCGATCCACCAGACGAAGTTGAGGATGTCGAAGCCCCAGCCGATGGGATGGTTGATGCCCCAGATGCCGACGCCGACGAGAACGAGCTTGCCGATCGTCGCGGTCAGCACCATCACGCCGAAGCAGGACAGCGCCAGTCCGACCCACCAGAGGAAAGGCATCTTCTTGCGCAGAACGATGGCGCTGATGTGATCCGTGACCGACGCGAAGGTATGCCCCGGCTCGACCGTCGGCACGGGGATGAAACGCTCCGGGATCTCCTGCGTTACCGGGCGTATTTCGTGTGCTGGTGTTTGGTCTGGCATGACTGTCAAGAAAGGCGTTTCACCACAAAGGCACAAAGAGCACAAAGGGTTTTCTTTGTGTCCTTTGTGTCTTTGTGGTTCAAGACTTTCAACATTTGGTTATCCCTTGATCTCCGGATTCGGGTTACGGATCGCGCCGAGGTATGTCGTGCGCGGCCGCGTGTTCAGTTCCGCGAGTAGCGCGTAGTTCGTCGGCTCGGACTTGAGCGCAGCGACCTGGCTCGATGGATCGTTCATGTCGCCGAAGACGATGGCGTTGGTCGGGCAGGCCTGCTGGCAGGCGGTGACGACCTCGCCGTCGCGGACGCGGCGTCCGCTCTTGCCATCCTTCTCGGCATTGATCTTCGCGGCGTTGATGCGCTGCACGCAGTACGTACACTTCTCCATGACGCCGCGCGTGCGGACGGTGACGTCGGGATTGCGCTGCGCTTTGAGCGCCGGCGTTTCGTAATCGGAGTAGTGGAAGAAGTTGAAGCGCCGCACTTTATACGGGCAGTTGTTCGAGCAGTAGCGCGTGCCGACGCAACGGTTGTAGGTCATGTCGTTCAGACCTTCGCCGCTGTGGGACGTCGCGCCGACCGGGCAGACCGGCTCGCAGGGGGCGCTCTCGCACTGCATGCACGGCACGGGCTGATGGAACACTTCTGGATTCGCGGCGTCGCCCTTGTAGTAGCGGTCGATGCGCAGCCAGTGCATCTCGCGCTCGGCAACGACCTGATCCTTGCCGACGATGGGGATGTTGTTCTCGGACTGGCAGGCCACGACGCAACCGTTGCAGCCGGTGCAGACCGAGGTGTCGATCACCATCGCCCATGCATGCGACTTGTATTCGAAGCCCGGGTACATCGACTCCTTGCTCTGCTCTTCTTCGCGCTTGTGATCGCGAACGAAATCGGGCTTGGCGAGGTACTCGGCGAACGTCGCGGAGCGGATGATGCCGCGGTCTTCGCCGACGTCGCTGACGTTGAGGCTCTGGTGCTCCTGCGTGCAGGCGATCTCGTATGGCGCGTCCGACGTCAGCTCGATCTCCGCTCCGCTGCCGCCGTTCGGCGCATCCGCGAAGCGGAAGGGAGCGACATCGACGCCCGCGGTGCCGCCCGAAAGGTGGAACGCGGCGAGTTCCGGAGCGAGCATGCTGCTGGCTTCAGCAGGAGTGGCCAGCTTGCCGCCGCGCGTCCGGCCGTAACCGAGAAACATGGTGATCGTGTTGTCGGCATGGCCGGGCACGACCCAGATCGGCGTGCGCAGCGTCTTGCCGCGATAACGGATATTCGCGATCAGCGTCTGCTTTTCGTTGACCAGCTCGTCGCGGCGTTTGTCGTCGTAACCGATGGCCACCGCAGTCTTGGGGCTGATCAGCGCGACGTTCTCCCACGTGATCTTCGTCTGCGGTTTCGGCAACTCCTGGAGCCATCCGTTGTTGGCGAAACGGCCGTCGTAGATGGTGGGATCCGGGAGGATGCGTAATTCGTAGGCCGCGGGGGGGCGGGTGTCGGGTGTCGGAGCGCCTGGGAGCGCGGGCGTCGCGCCGGCCGCGCGCGCGGGCAGCGCTGAGCCGGCGATCACGCCGTCATTCAGCCACCTCCGCCAGGTGTTGTTGAAGTTGAGCGCACCGGCTTTCGTCTGCCAGTAGTTGTGCACGACATCGTAGGGCGACTGATCCATGCCGCCGAGGAGTGCGCCGAGAAGCTCGTGCTGCGATCGGCCGTTGTAGAGCGGCGCGATGAGTGGCTGGATGATCGAGATCGTCCCGTCGTGCGCGCGGGCGTCGCTCCATGACTCGAGGTAATGCGTCTCGGGG
>DATLVW010000711.1:0-5157 GCA_035577085.1 Thermoanaerobaculia bacterium | reverse complement strand
ACTTGGCAGGGGCCGCGCAATATGGCACTCCGTTTGCGGCAGACGGCCCCGATGCCCGATTCCCAGCCCTTTCAAGTCGCGGTCGTCGATGACGATCCGGCCATCCGGCGACTGGTGCGCCTTCTGCTCAAGCGTGGCGGTTACCAGAGCGTCGAATTCAGCACCGGAGAAGAAGCGCGGGCCCAACTGCCGGCGCTGCAGTGGGATCTGGCCATTCTCGACAGGCGTCTGCCGGACATGGACGGCGTCGTGCTCTGCCAGCAGCTCAAAGCTGATCCGGCGCTGCGCAATCGTTACATCATTATGCTCACCGGCGAGGACGATCAGGAGGACAAGATCCAAGGCCTCGACCTCGGCGCCGACGACTACATCACGAAGCCGTTCCAGTACCCCGAGCTCATGGCGCGCATCCGGGCCGGCAAGCGCATCGTCGATCTGCAGAAGGAGCTCGTGGAGAGCAACCGGCGTCTGGAACAGCTCTCCATCACCGACGGCCTGACGAAGCTTCACAATCACCGCCACTTTCAGGATGAGTTGCTGCGCGCTTTCGAGGAGTCGGCGCGCTACGAGCGGCCGCTGTCACTGGCCATCGTCGATCTCGACTTTTTCAAGAAGGTCAACGATACCTACGGCCATGCCACCGGCGATGAAGTCCTCAAAACCATTTCGAAGATCTTCCAGCAGTCGATCCGGACCACCGATCTGGCGGCACGCTACGGCGGCGAGGAGTTCGCCCTGATGCTGCCGGAGACGTCGCTGAGCGACGCCATGAACTTCGCTGAAAAAATCCGGGAGCTCGTCGAAGATATGCGGATCGAGACGCAGGCAGGAGTGATCTCCGCTACCGTCAGCGTGGGCGTGGCCACCGTGCCGCATCCGAAAATTCACTCACCGAAGGAGCTGATCGTGGCCGCCGACAAGGCTCTCTATCGAGCCAAGAAGAACGGCCGGAATCAGGTGCAGGCGGAACGGCGCAGCGATCCTGATCGAGCGCGTGCGGTGAAGAGTGGGGAGGGGACGGCGGCGTAAGAGCAGAGATCAGGGGAACAGAGATCAGAGATCAGAGATTCGAGATCAGAGATTCGAGATTAGTAGACGGAATCAGATCTGATCTACTGATCCACCGATCGCTAATCCACTGATCTCTGATCTCTGCTTTTCTGCTTTCTGATCTCTGCTGTCACACCGCCAGCTCCTTCACCCTCCGGTCGACCTCTGCACGCAGGTTGAAGACGTGCTGCTGGATCTTGTCGTCGATTCCGGGCTGCGCGCCGTCTTTCGCGCGAAGCTCGACGGCCTTCTCCAGCTCCGCGGCATCCGTCGAGATCCTCTGGTAGCCGTAGCTGCCGCCGGAGCCTTTCAGTTGGTGGGCGAGATACGTCAGGCGCTCGAGCACGTCGGCGGACTGCTCGGCATCCAGTTTCTCCTGGATTTCGCGAACTTTTTCGTCCGCTTCGGCGAGAAACTCGCGCTTCAGCTCATCAAGTTCCAGATCAACCATCATCGTCGGGCCCCGCCCCGCTCCTGCACGTGATATGCCGCGGCATCGCCGGGACCGCTATGATTTCCATGAATGACGGTCTCAACCCTCGCCGTGCCGCGTGCCGATTTCTCGATCGAAGAGCCGTGGCTCGTTCCAAAAGAGTGCGTACCGGTCATGCTGCGGCGAAGCACGGACGGCGCCTCTCCGCGGCAAGCCACCTCGGTCGCAGCCTACTACGACGATGAGTTCCTGACCGTCGTGTTCCAGGCCGACGACGACGAGATCGTGGCGACGTTCCTGGGACACGACGAGCCGTTGTGGCAGGAAGATGTCTTCGAAGTCTTCCTTGCGCCGGATGGGCTCACTCCCTACTTCGAGATCGAGGTCAATCCGCTCGGGACCACCTTCGACGCGCGGATCGACTCGCCGGACGGAGTGCAGGCAACGATGATTACCGACCTCGCCTGGACCTGCGAGCCACTATTCGCCGGGCTGCGGCGCGACGACAACCGGGAGCTGCGGGCCGTCATCCGTATCCCCTTCCGAGCGATGGGACGCACGCCGAAGCCGGGTGAGCAGTGGCGCGGAAACTTCTTCCGGATCGACCGCAGCCGCGCGCACGGAGACGACTTCAGCGCCTGGCAGCCGGCGATGAAAACGCCTCCCGACTTTCACGTTCCGGCAGCGTTCGGCACCCTTTTGTTCACATGATCGAAATGCAGCTAACCTGTTGTATTACAGGGAATTCATTCGACATTTTCTGATTTGTAATCAACGTCCCCCCGGTAACGCATTAGATTGATGACCGGCCAAGGACCCCGTTCCCAACTCATGAATGTTCGGCTCTCTCATTTTCTGATTGCGGCTCTTCTTGTCGCTCCGGCGGCGTTCGCCGACGACACCAAGCTATGCAATGCCTCCGCGCGCGAGTGCGAGCAGGCCATCCGGCAGCTTTCCAGCGGGCGCCGCTACCTCGGCGCGTCAATTCAGGAGCTCAATCCCGGAATCCGGGTCAAGGCCGTCATCGAGGACGGCCCCGCGGAACGCGCCGACCTTCGCCCCGGCGACCGGCTGATGGCCATCAACGGCCACGGCACGCGCTCGGCGAGCATCAAGGATTTCAAACAGCTTCTTTACGACGCGAAGGAGACCGGCGTGCTCTGGGTCATCGTGCAGCGCGACGGCATCCTGAAAAAGATCGAAGTGCGGTTGGAGCCGTACACGAAAGCGCAGATCGACAAGATGGTGGCGCAGCATCTGGCTCAGTTCCATGCCATCGCCACGACGGCGCCGCCGCAATAATGGTGAGACATGCTGCGTGCCTTGATGGCGAAGTGGAAGGTCAGCGCCCGCGCGGGTGACGGACCGAATCACGTCTCAGCCATCCTGATTCCGTTCCTCATCGTCACCGCCGGCCTGGCCGTCCTGGCGTGGCGCTCGTACGTGCTCTCCGAACGGATGGAGCGCGGCGTCAACACACTGGCGATGCAGTACGCCGGTTATGCCGCCGACATCAGCGCCCGCCGCATCGATGGCGCCGTCGGCGCTGAGTTGTTCCGCGCCTCGGAAGAGTGGCAGGGAGTGGAGCGGCGCTCCCCTTCGGCCATCGAACTGAAAAAGTGGATTCACGACAACGACTGGATCATCTCCGCGCTCTACGTTCCGGACGCCGATCCGGCCAGCGCCATCTTCGCCATCTCGCAGTCGGGGGGCACGCACCCCACGCCGCTGACGCGGGAGTTTTACTCATCCAGCGGCACCGTGCGCTACACCTACGATCCCGATCTCCTTATCGCCCGCGTCTATCCCACGCTCGCCAATCAGCCCCTCGTGCAAACCGCCGGGCTGTCCCAGGAAGCACAGGTTGGGGTGATCAAGTATCCCTCGGCGACCGGTGCAATCAAGAGCGAGCACGGTTATGCCTTTATCGCGCCGCTGGCGCCACCTCTGTCGTCGTACGCCATTCGTGGGTTCGTCGAGACCGGCTACGGCACCTCGGGTTGGGAGAACGCCCGGCTGATCAGCCTCCTGCTCAGCGCCATCGCCATGCTGCTCACTGCCCTCGGCCTCTACCTGGCGATGCGCGGTCTGACGCGCGAGGCAGACACGATGAAACTGCGCGGCGCGCTCGTGGCCAACGTCTCGCACGAATTGCGCACGCCGCTTTCGATGATCCGCCTCGGCGCGGAGACGCTCAAGCGCGGCGCGAACCGTCTTCCGGAGAAGCAGCGCCACGAAATCGAGGATTCGATTCTGCGCGAGGTGCTCCACCTCTCGCACCTCGTCGAGAACGTGCTCGACATCGCCCGCATCCAGAACAACAGCGCCAGGGCCCTGGCCTTCACACCGGTCTATCCGCGCGACCTGCTTACGTCGCTCATTTCGACCTACGAATCCTGGGTCCGCAGCCGCGGCTTCGAGATCACGCTCCACATCGATGACTCCGTCGAGGAGCAGTCGTGGGACCGCGATGCCGTCTCACGCGCCGTCCTGAACCTCATCGACAACGCAACGAAGTACGCCGGCGACACGAACAAGCGGATCGACGTCGTGTTGCGCCAGAACACCCAGTCGATCATCATCGAAGTGCGCGATCACGGTCTCGGGATCGATGCCGACGACCTGACGCATATCTTCGAGCCGTACTTCCGCGCCCACTTCTCCGATACGCAGACGAGACGCGGTGCCGGGCTGGGACTGACACTGGTGCAGCAGATCGTGGCGTCACACGGCGGCAGCATCGAAGTGGAGTCGAAACCCGGCCTCGGCTCGACATTCCGCCTTCTTTTCCCGCGGCCTCAATCGTCGCAGACAGCATCCCCTGGCGCAGCTCGCAACACTAACGCTCTGGAAACTCTTGCCGTACAACGTTCGTAAGCACCAGCGGAGACTCGCGAATGACAAAGATTCTGGTCGTTGAGGATGAAGCCGGACTCCGGCAGGGACTCGAAATCAATCTCCGTATGGAGAACTACGAGACGGCGCTGGCGGCCGATGGCGAGGAGGCGGTGCGCATGTTTCACGCGGAATCGCCCGATCTCGTGTTGCTCGACCTGATGCTGCCGAAGAAGAGCGGCTTCGAAGTCCTCGACCACATCCGCAAGTTTTCCAAGATTCCGGTCATTCTCCTGACCGCCCGCGGACAGGAGACGGACAAGGTGCGCGGCCTGCGCGGGGGCGCTGATGACTACATCACCAAGCCGTTCGGCCTTCAGGAGCTTTTCGCGCGCATCGATGCGGTCATGCGCCGCAGCGACGCCACGTCCGTCACTACCAAGACCGTCTGCGAAGACACGCTCATCAAGCTCGATCCGTCCACGCGCGAAGCGTCGGCCAAGGATCAGAAGCTCAAGCTCTCCCCGAAAGAGTTCGATCTGCTCATGTATCTCTTCCGCAACAAGGATCGCGTCGTGCCGCGCGACGAGCTCCTCTCGCGCGTCTGGAACTATCGCGTCGACCTCAATCTCAACAGCCGTACGGTCGACACCCACGTAACGCGCCTCCGCCGCAAACTGCAGAAGGCGGTCGGTACCGATGCCGCCGTGATCGTCGCCGTCGCCAAGATCGGGTATCGGTATCTGGGCGAGGCGACGGCAGCGTGATTGACAACCAAAGCCAAACAGTCATAGCGTCACCGCTCACATGAACACGACCACTTGTTGCCGCCGCCATAC
>DATLVW010000710.1:0-3207 GCA_035577085.1 Thermoanaerobaculia bacterium | reverse complement strand
CTGAGAATCCAGAGGTTGACATCGAGAATCTGGACGTTGACATCGAGAATCTGGAAGTTGATCTCTAGAATCTAGAGGTTGACCTCGAGAATCTGGAGGTTGATCTCTGAGAGTCCAGAGGTTGACATCGAGAATCTGGAGGTTGATGTCTGAGAGCTCAGAGGTTGACCCGGAGAATCTGGGGGTTGTTGGCAAGAATCTCGACGATCTTTGCGCTGCTGTTTGCGAAATTGGTGGAAGAGTTTTGAACAGGTTCCACGACAGGGCGAAAAAAGATGTCACTTTCGCGGAGCGAGTGTTTGGGACGCAGCCGTGCCCCGCTCGCGCAGCGGAGATCCTGTCTCGCCTGGGGCGGCATCGGCGTGAGTTTCGTGATGCAGGACCCTTCTGCGCATCGTCGCGGATTCACCGCCGGGCGGGACGCCCGTCGGCCGCAGGCGAGACGCCTGCACTCCTTGCTACCTCTTTTTCTTTGGCGACTTCTTCTTCGGCGACTCTTTCTTCTTTTTCGCGACCGCTTTGCGCACTTTCTTCACGCGTTTGCGGATGACTTTCCTGGCCTCTTTCACGGTCTTCTTCAACGCGGGTGGAAGCGTGGCGGAGGCAACGATCACTTCCATCACGGAGCCGGAGACTCGGCCGACGAACTGCTCTTTGTCGGCGGGAGACATCCCCTTCCATTGATCGACGAGCGTTTGCGTGGCGTTGACGGGAGCAGGCTCGCCCTCCGGCGTGGCCACCGGAGGAGGGGAATCGATGTGGGCGGCGAGGTGATCGAGGGCGCGGACGCCGATGTCCTGGATGTAGTTGACCACGCGTTTCGGCAAGAGATCCTGCGGTTTCATGCGCTTCCTTCCTAATGCTTTTTCTTCTTCTTCGCTTTGCGGCGGCTGGAGGCTGGATGTCGGATGCTCTCCTCGTACGGCCCGACGCTCACCGAATCGGCGCGTGCGATCGAGATGAATGTTTCCTGGCTGCGGACAGCGCGCTGGTCGCCGGGTGTTCGGCGGCGGTAGGTGCCGTCGGCGCCGAGGGTCCAGCCTTTGACGTTGTCGGCCAGTGAGATCGCCAGGATCTGTTCGCTGATCCGCTTCCCCACGGCGGCATCGCGGATCGGGAACGTCGTCTCGATGCGGCGCAGGAAGTTGCGCGGCATCCAGTCGCCGCTCGACACCCACACCTCCGGCGCGCCGCCATTGGCGAAGCGGAAGATGCGCGAGTGCTCGAGGAAGCGATCGATGATCGAGGTGACGCGGATGTTCTCGCTGAATCCGGGCATCGCGGGCACGAGGCAACAGATACCGCGCACGAGCAGCTCGATCTGAACGCCGGCGCGGCTGGCGCGGTACAGCGCTTCGATGACGCTCGGATCGACCAGCGCGTTCATCTTGGCCACGATGAAGGCAGGCTTCGCTTCCTTCGCGTTCTCCGTCTCGCGGTCGATCATGCGGATCGTCCAGCGCAGGTAGTCCATCGGCGAGACGACGAACTCGCGCCAGCGCAGCGTCCCGCCCTTCGCTTCGACCAGTTCCTGCACGCCCGCCACGCTGAAACCGGTGAGGAGATTCATCAGTTGCGCGGCGTCGGCGCCGAAGGCAGGATCGCAGGTGAAGAGATCGACGTCTGTGTAGAGCCGGCCGGTGACGGCGTTGTAATTGCCGGTCGACAGATGAACGTAGCGGCGAAGCTCGCCCCCTTCACGCCGGACGATGAGGCAGACTTTGCAGTGCGTCTTGTAGCCGACGATTCCGTAGACCACCTGCACGCCTGCTTCTTCGAGCGTCTTCGCCCAGGTGATGTTCTTCCGTTCGTCGAAGCGCGCCTGCAGTTCGACAATCGCCGTGACCTGCTTTCCCGCCCGCGCCGCGGCGGAAAGGGCTGCGATGATCGGTGACCCGGGATCGGTACGGTAAAGCGTCTGCTTGATGGCGACGACATCGGGATCTTCAGTCGCCGTCTGCACGAACTCGATCACGGCTGTGAACGAGTCGTATGGCCGGTGGAGAAACAAATCCCCTCGCCGGATGATCGAAAAGATGTCGTCCGTCGTCGCCAGCTCGGCCGGCATGCGCGGATTGAAGGGCGCTTCCTTCAATGCCGCATTCGGAATCTGCGTGTGGAGCTGCTGCAGATCGCCGAGCTTCAGCGGCCCGGGAGCGAAGAAGATGTCGTCGGGTGAGGAGTCGGTCGCGCCGGCCAGCAGCGCCATGAGCGGATCATCGACTCCCTCTTCGATCTCGAGCCAGACCACCTCGCGCCGCTCCCGGCGCCGGAGCTCGATCTCGATGCTCTTGAGGAGGTCCTGCATGTCCTCCTCTTTGATGTCGATGTCCGAATTGCGGATCACGCGGAAGGCGGCCGTGCGGAGCACCTTCAGGCCGGGGAAAAAGCGATGCACGTGCGACGCGATCACATCCTCGAGCAGCACGAAGCGCGTCTTCTCCGGCATCGGCACCAGGCGCGGCACGGACTCCGGGATCTTGATGATGGCCACATGCCGCTCGCCCCGCTCCGACTCGAGCTGCAGGACAAGGTTGAGCGAGAGGTTGGCGATGAACGGAAAGGGATGCGCCGGATCGATAGCCAGCGGGGTAAGGATCGGCTCGAGATCGCGGCCGAAGTACTCCTCAACGAAATTGCGCTCTTTCTTGCCGAGGTCGGCGACGCGCTCGATGCGGATGCCTTCTTTTCGGAGGGCGGGGATCAGCTCTTCGCCGAGGCAGCGGTAGATCTCGCGCAGAAGCGATCGGGCACCGTTGCGCACGGCTTGGAGGCGTTTCAGGCCGTTGCCCGAGGGCTCGGATGGGACATTCGCGGCGATGAGGTCGCGGATCTCCCCGACCCGGATCATGAAGAATTCGTCGAGGTTGTGCGCGCAGATGCTGAGGAACTTCACCCGTTCCAGCAGCGGGACGGCGGGATTTCTTGCTTCTGCAAGCACTCGCTCGTTGAAGGCGAGCGCGCTCAGCTCGCGGTCGAGGAGCGGCATCGAGGGCGGGATCGGGATGACGCTCTCGGGGGCGTCGACTCCCTCAGCCGAGATCCCCAGGTCAGCCAGGATAGTCATGGAGCGGGAATGGTATGGCACGAAATTAGGGGAGGGCGTGTAAATTTTGTACGGGGGGAGTGGGGGGTAGGGGGTGGGGGGTGGGAGAAGCAGAGATCAGAGACAGCAGAGACCAGAGATCAGATCCTGGGCGAACTCTG
>DATLVW010000709.1:0-5656 GCA_035577085.1 Thermoanaerobaculia bacterium | reverse complement strand
CATCGCCAGCGGTTCGACAGACGCGGACGGAAGGCTGAAGTTCGTCGAGGAGATGCCGGAGCCCGGCCTGTACCGGATCTCGTTCGACACGGGCTCCTACAATCCCGAGGGCTTTTTCCCGCGGGTGGTGATCGAGTTCATGGTGGAGAAGGGGGCACAGCACTACCACGTGCCACTGCTCCTGAGCCCGTTCGGATATTCAACGTATCGAGGAAGTTAGCGACGCGGCGAACGGGCGAGCGCCTTGCACTTTCCATCGCTGGAGGTGCAAGCATGAACATTAACAGAACAGTACAGGCAGGCATCCTCACGCTGTGCCTCGCGGGCACGCCTGCGGCGCTCGCGGCACCGCAGTACCATCGAAACACGGAGGTCGTCGACGTCAACGCGCATGTGCTGCCGCCGGGACCACCGCACGCGCGGCACGTCATCGTCGTGAACAGCGCGCAACGCGCTCCGCGCCATCATGGAGTCGCGGGGATGTTCCAGCGGCTTCACCAGTGGCACATGCGGCAGCGCGCGAGCATCTATCGCGCGGTGACGCGCAGGTAGGGATCCACACCAAAGGCCGGGCTCGCGCCCGGCCTTTTTCGTGAATGCGAACGTCTAATGGCGAACGGCGTGATGGCGACCCAGCGGGTTCGTGTTTGTAGTCGAGGTGGGCGCTTCGAACGCTCCGATATCGGCGACGACGATTCCATCTCCGTTGCCGTCCGTTCGTGCCACGCCGCGCTCGTCCGTCGACGGCGCTTTGGCCGGATCGGCAGCGTCGATTGCGGGACTGCCGGTGCCGAGGGCCATCGTCTTCGCCGCGCCGCCGTTGTCCGCCAGCGAGCCAAGCAGCGGATTGGCCACGGTCATGAAGAAGCAGGTCGAATCGCCATACTGGATGTTGTGTCCTCCGGTGAATGTGCCCCCCGAAGCAAACGAGCAATTGCCGCCGGTGTTGCTGGCGATGATGGTGTTGTTGACGACGGTGCGGTCGCTGAAATTAACGGCGCCCCCTCCCGAAGCGGCGCTATTGCCGGCGATCGTGCAGTTGGTAATCGTGACCGGCGACGCGCCGAGGTAAATGGCGGAACCTTGTCCGGTGGCGCCCGTGGCGGAGTTGCCTGTGAAAGTGTCATTCGTGATCGAGACACTGCTGCCGGCGTTGAGCACTTCCACTGCGATCGCGCCGCCAACGAACGGCACCGCGGAGTTGCCGTTGAACGTGCAGCGGTCGATCGACATGCTGACCTTGAACGTCGAGTTGCTGTAGATGTAGATCGCTCCGCCGCTCGGTCCCGAGTTGCCGGTGAACGTCGAGTCGGAGACGGAAGCGTTTCCGCCTTCCATGGTGATCGCGGAGCCACCGCCACCGGTGCTGTTGTTCTGAAACAGGCTGCGCGTGACGGTGAGCGACGGGTCGAGGCAACCGGTACACGGCTCCTGGAAGATGGCGCCGTTTCCGTCAGCATGACTGTTCCTGACCACGACAGTGTCGAGCGTCAGTTTTCCAAAGTTCTGAATCGCTCCGCCCGCGATCAGCCCCGTTGTGATGTTGCCGTTAGCGAAGGTGATGTGCTTGAAGGTCACATCCGGCAAGGATGTGGCGTTTCCGAAGACGCTCACCATCCCCAGCGTAAGGCCCGTCCCGTCCAATGTGATCGTGTCGCTGCCGTCGATCGTGACCGTCGGGTTCGATGGTCCGATCGCCATCGTGAACGTGAAGGGGATGGTCTGCGGCCCGGCACCGCAGTTGAACGTCACGGTGCCGCCGGCCTGGACTTGCGTGGATAGGGCTGCTTCGGTGCAGGACGCTGGCGTTCCGCTTCCAACCACACCGGCCATGGCAACGGTGTTGGTGAATAACGCAACTGCGGCGGCGATGAGCAGACGTGTGACAAAACGATTCCTCAAACGACTCAAGTAGAGCTCCTTCGATGCGGAAGATGCTTCGGCCAGGGTGCTCGGCGGGGACAACCGCGTGCAGTCCTCACAGGTTAAGTCTGGAATGTCGGGAGTGTGGTGACCCGGCTCACGAAGAAAGCAGAACGAGGCCGCGAGATCCATCGAGTTTGGGTTTTGTCGAGAATCTCGACATAGACGTGGTCGATCGAGACTGCGTTGTGAAGAATCTCGACTGCGATATCGTCGATCGAGACTGCGATGTCTGGAATCTGGACATCGATGTCGTCAATCGAGACTGCGAGGTGAAGAATCTCGACTGCGTTGTCGTCGATCGAGACATCGAGGTGAAGAATCTCGACATCGATGTGGTCAATCGAGACTGCGATGTGGAGAGTCTCGACTTCGATGTGGTCGATCGAGACTGCGATGTGCGGAATCTGGACATCGATATCGTCAATCGAGACTGCGTTGTGAAGAATCTCGACTGCGTTGTCGTCGATCGAGACATCGAGGTGAAGAATCTCGACTTCGATGTGGTCGATCGAGACTGCGATGTGAAAAATCTCCACTTCGATGTGGTCAAGCGAGACATCGATGTGGAAAATCTAGACATCGCAGTGGTCGATCGAGACTGTGATGTGGAAACCTCGACATCGATGTGGAAAATCGACACTTCGATGTGGAAAATCTGGACATGGCAGTTAGAAATCTGGACATCGATGTGGAAAGTCTCGACAACGATGTCTAAAATCTGGACATCGATGTTAGACATCTGGACATCGCAGTTAGAAATCTGGACATCGATGTGGAGAATCTCGACATCGATGTGGTCGATCTGGCCTTCGATGCATGCCTGCGACGGCCCGAAAACAAAGGCTGACGCTGTGGCAGGGACTTCCTAGCCGGCTTCCCGCCGCCCCTTCATGATCTTCACGAACGAACGGCTGCGTAGCTCGTCGAGCGTGAGGCCGGTGGCCAGCGCTTCATCCTCCGTGATCGCGCCGCAGTTCAGGGCGCGAAGGAAGTAGTTCAGCAGGCCCTGGCCCGTGGCGGCGTCGTCGAAGACATCGCCGACGAGCGTGGCCTGTCCCGCCTTCTCGATGAAGTTGTGGAGCCGGTCCGTGGCCGCTTTCAACCCCTCGAGGAAGAACGAGTAGACGGCGGCGTAGCGCGTAGGAAGCTGGGCGGGATTGAGATCCCATCCCTGGTAGTAGGCATTGATGAGCGAGTGGCGGATGTGATCGGCGTGCAGGCGCCAGGCGCGGTGAACGACATTGCGGTTCTCCTCAACCTGCTGCGGCGTCAGCGTTCCGCGATGCGGGGCGATGGGCATGATGTTCGTGGCACCGTCGGAGAGCCAGAGGCCGGTGCCTGCGTAGGCGACCTGCATCATGTGCCGTGCGAAGTCGCAGGCGGGATGGTCCATCCGCTGATGCTCCGCGGTAATGTTGCAGCTCGCGGTGTAGTCGTACGTCCCGAAGTGTGCGGCCACCGCCCGGGCGCGCGGCATCGAGAAAGAGCGGCAGATTGGAGACGCCGTTCTCGCTGAGGATGGCCTGCGTGGTCTCGATCATGAACTCGAAGCGAAGCGCATGCTTGTCCAGGCCCAGCTTCGGCTCCATCGCGTCGAACAGATCGGCCAGCGCCGTCACCTGCTGCGGCAACTGGATCTTCGGCAATGTCACTACGAAGTTTGGCGGCAGCGAACCGGCCGCATCGAGCAGCGTGGTGATGAAGATATCCATCGTGCGCATGGAGCGCGGCATCAGCTCCTGCGAAAACTGTTTGATGCGGATGCCGATGAACGGCGGCAGCGTGCCGTTCTTCATTCCTGCCGCGACTTCCCTCGCCGCCGCCTCGGCGTGCCCATCTTCCTCGGCGTCAGCGCGGTTGCCGTAGCCGTCTTCGAAGTCGATGCGGAAGTCCTCGACCGGCTCCCGGCGGAGTTTCTCGGTCACACGCGCGTAGACGACATCACGAAACCTGGAATCGAGACCGATGGCGTTGCCGAGGGTGGCTGCGTCGGGACCGTACTCGTCGAGCGCGCGGAGAGCGAGTACGCCAAGCTTCTGCGTCGTATCGCTCTTGAACAGATGCGCGCCGCCATAGACGGTGTGCACCGGCTGCCGCGCACCGGATTCGCCCGGAAAGCGGGCCATGAACTTCGTGAGCGCGGGATCGAGTTTCGCCGCGGACGCCCGCAGCTCTTCGTCGGAAAAAGTTCGTTTCATTCGATTGTCTTTACCTCGTGCGGATGATTTTCGCCACGCCCCATCCGACCAGGACGAGAACCGCGAGCACGATCCAGTTGTATTGGTTGCCGTACGTGGCGACGGGGAAATGATTGCTGATCATGATGAAGACGACTGGCAGAACGATGAACGTGTTTTGTTTGGAGCGCTGCTTGGCCAGATCGGCCAGGCGCATGTCCGGCTCCGTTCCCTCTTTGACCGCCTTGATGAGCTGCCGTTGCGCCGGGAGGATGCGCACCCAGACGTTCAGCGCCATGAACGAGCCCATCATCGCGCCGATCTGCATGTACGCGGCGCGCGAAGCGAAGAGATGCGTGACGCCCACGATGGCGCCGACGAGCAGCACATACGAAACGATCGCGCCGGCCACTTCGTGATTGCGCATCGGCGAGATCCAGAGAAAGTCGTAGAGGAACCAGCCGAGTGCGATGAGGCCCAGGCTCAAGCCGGCAGCCTGCCAGGCGGACATCTTCAGGATGCTCTCGTCGACCATGATCGCGCCGTCGTAGTAGACCAGCGCGAGCAGTACGAAGCCGGACACCAGCGTGAAGAATGCTTCCCACTTGAACCAGTGCAGCGTCTGATTCAGCAGTTCCGGCCGCTTCTGCTTATCGACGATGTAGAAGCCGCCGCTGTGGACCATCCACACCTGTTTCTCGCCGTGGAAAGCGTGATCGAGCCAGGTGAAGAAGTAGGTCTGCCCGACCCACATGATCGCGGCGAAGACATGGGTCCAGCGGACTGCGAGATTCAGCCACTCACGAACGACGTAACTCATCGGAATCCTTATGTTTGGTTTGCGGCGCGAATGTAGCAGAATCGCGGGCCATGCGAGAGATCGAACGCATTCTCGACCAGTTGAACCGTTCCTGGGGCGGCCCCTCGTGGACCGGCGTCGACATCCAGCCGCTCCTCGACGGGATTAGCGAAGAACAAGCCCGCGCCCATCCACTACCGAACGCGCACTCGATCCTCGAACTGACCGCCCACATGACCGCCTGGATGAACGCCGTCGCCGCCCGCCTCGGCGGCGATACCCGCGAACTGACCCCCGAGGAAGACTGGCGCGACGTCACCCAACTAACGTGGCCCGCCGCGATCACGGAGATGGAAAACGCACAAAGCCATCTGTCCGACGTGATCGCCCGCCTGACCCCCGACGATCTCGACAAGAAAGTCGCCGGCCGCAAGTACACGATCTACGTGATGCTCCACGGCGTGATCCAGCACAACCTCTATCACGCGGGACAGATCGGGTTGCTGAAGAAAGTGGGGTGAGCCGTTGATGGCGTCGCGCGGGTGACGTTAAGGCTTCTTGCCGATCCGCGCATTCATTTCCGCACGCACCTGCTCCCAAGGAATGGTCTGGACGGTGCCCTCGTCAATCTCTCGCATGCGTCGGTCTATGACCGCGTCCCATGCCGCCTCGACATCCGGATCCGGCGGGGGATCGAGGCTCCTTAATAGCAGGCCCGCAAGCTCTCCTCGATCTGCCTCGGGCAACTCCAGCG
>DATLVW010000708.1:0-4361 GCA_035577085.1 Thermoanaerobaculia bacterium | reverse complement strand
CGCCACATCGCAACACCTACAGCGATTACCGCGAACGGGACAAACGTGTACTTCGTCAGCATTCCCGCGGCCAGTGCGATGGCCCACGTCGGGACATCATCCTGATCGAGCGCGAGCACGAGAACGGCGCAGATTCCGATCAGCGGCCAGTCGTTGAGCGACCAGCCCGCGATGAGGGCCAACGCGGGCGTCGTGACGATTGCCGCGACCGCGAGTGCGTTGCCACGCGCGAGGCGAAACAACATCGCCGTCGTTGCCAGCGCCGCCAGGAGATGAAGAACGTGTGATGCGATTCCCCCGCGGATCTGGCCGAGGATCGTTAGCAGCGGCAGATCGGCAGACTCGATTCCGAGCGGGAAGTAAGAGTGCGAGATCAGAGGCAGATCGATGGCTCGATGGTTGAGGACCCAGGCCCAGGGCACGGCCAGGTGATAGGCGAGCTCGTCGAGTGACGTGGGAGGCGCCTGCACTGCGATCAGCGCCGCGAGAAGCACGACCGCAGTGGCAATGAGCGCTAGCGGCTCGGTCAGTGCGGGCATGGCCGGCATTCGAGACTCGAGCCGCCGGACGACGACGTAGAGACCGCCGACGCCGCAGACGATCAGCAGCGTTGCCATCGACCAGGAGGAGACATTCAACGTCCCGGCAAGAAAGCAAAGCGTGCCGAAGATCGGATAGCCGAGGAGAAAATCACGAGCGATGTCGCACTCCTCGGGAAGCCACGCGCGTGCGAGCAGAGCGCGAAGTGCGAATCCGCATCCGACGATGGCCAGCGCTGCGGCGAGCGCGAGCAGTACTGCCAGACCGGTACGCCGCACGAGCAACTCGACGAGCACGAAGCCGTCGAGAAGAACGAGCAGCAGGTAAAGCGCGATGACCGCGGCGATGATGCGCTGGAGTCGTGACATCGTCGGTTGCTGAATCAGATTTCGGGCAAGGCCGCACGCATGGCCAGGATGTCGGTGATGATCTCGCGCGCCGCTTCCGGGAGGATCTGCGTCGTGCGATCGCTGAGCGCCGCCGGCGGGTTGTCGTGAACCTCCATGAAGAACCCCTCCGCTCCCGCCGCTGCGGCCGCACGCGCGAGCGGCCGTGCGAACTGCGGCGTACCGCCGGTCTGCTTCCCTTCGCCGCCGGGCTTCTGCATCGAGTGCGTAATGTCGTAGACGACCGGCGCACCGAACCCACGCAGAATCGGGAAGGAGCGCATGTCGACGACAAGGTTCTGGTATCCGAACGATGAGCCGCGCTCCGTGATGAAAACGCGCTCGTTCCCAACCTCGCGTCCCTTGTCGAGAATGTTCTTCGCTTCCTCCGGCGAAAGGAACTGCCCCTTCTTCACGCCGATCGCCTTTCCGGTACGCGCCGCCGCGGCGATGAGGTCGGTCTGCCGGCAGAGAAACGCTGGAATCTGGATGATGTCCAAAACCTCGGCAGCGCGATCCGCCTGCTGCCATTCGTGAATATCGGAAAGGAGAGGCAATCCAGTCTCGCCCTTCACAGCCCGCAGGATCTCCAACCCTTTCTCCAGGCCCGGACCGCGAAACGACTCGATGGACGTGCGGTTTGCCTTGTCGAACGATGACTTGAAAACAAGGTTGATTTTCAACTCATCGCGTAGCGCCAGAAGCGTCCGGGCCATGCGAAGCGCATGCTCGCGCGACTCGATCACGCACGGACCAGCGATGAAAAGGGGAGGGTGGCCGCCACCGAACGAGATGGTGTCGGTGATGGCGATGGGACGCGTTTGCATGCGGGGGCATTGTACTCACGGGATTGTACTCACGGGATGGTAGAATCGTGCCGTGGCCGACGAGCTATTCGATACGCTGCTTCGCTTTCACCGCGAAGTCGTGCAACCGGAACTGAACGAGATCCGCGCCGAAATGCGCGACATGCGCTCCGAAATGGCCACGCGTACCGAGTTGCAGGCCATGCGCGCCGAAATGGCCACGCGGGCGGAATTGCAGGCCATGCGTGCAGAGATGGTGACGTGGCCCGTTCTGATGCGGTTCTACAACGAGGTGATCAAACCCGAGAGTGACCATGTCCGCTCCCTTTTCGAATCAGCGTTGCGGTCGGAAATGCTTTCCCATGTGGACGGTATCTACGTCAAGCTGAATCGCCTTGAGATCGAGTATCAAGCGCTTCGCGCCGCGGTCGGCCGGATCGAGAAGGAGTTGGTGGTGCAGAATGCCGATCGCATGGAGGTCCGATCCGAACTGTTAGGACTGAAAGATCAGATCTCGAAGCTTAATGACCGAATCGCGGGACGAGACATCAACTGACCTTACATGGTCGCGACACTCACCGTCCTCCCCGCCCTTGCCCCCACCCATGTCGCGCCGATGTAGATCACGAACGAGACGATCGAGAACCACATCGGCTGCGGAATCTTGATCGCGTTGAAGATTCCGGCGGCGAGAAGCAGGGTGCCGACGATGTAGCCGGCGAACGGATCGCGGGCGATCTTCGCCGCCAGCCACGCGGCCACGAACGTTCCGATCAGCCAGCCAGTGAGCACGAGCAGGTAGGCAGGCACCGGAAGCGCGGCGATGAATCGCTTGACCTGCTCGAAGTCGTCCATGTTCGTTCCCGGAGGCGGGGGATAGAGCACGTGAACGATGGCTTCCGCGCTGGCGACGAGCGCAAACGCAGCGATCATCCCGGCGATGATTCCCCCGACGTACCGCAGCGCTTTCATACGAGCTCAGTCTCCTGGGCCACCGACACGGCGGCGGTTGCTTTCGCGGAGTTCTTGAAGAGGCGTGCCGCGGCGATGAACGAGCGGAAGAGCGGGTGTGGAGCGGTCGGACGCGATTTGTACTCCGGATGGAACTGACAGCCGAGGAACCAGGGATGGCCTTCCAGTTCGACGATCTCGACAAACTTTCCGTCGGGCGAGAGTCCCGTCACATGGAACCCGCGCTCCTCGAGTTGCGGAACATATTCAGGATTCACTTCGTAGCGGTGGCGATGGCGCTCGTCTATCAGATCGTTGGCGTATGCATCGTGAGCGATTGAGCCTTCCTTCAGCCGGCATGGATACTTTCCGAGGCGCATAGTCCCGCCGAGAGCGTCGACGCCGATGAGATCGCGCAGCTTGTAGATGACTTTGTACGGCGACTCGTCATCGAACTCCGTCGAGTTCGCGCCGACCATTCCGACGACGTTTCGCGCGAACTCGATCGTCGCGCATTGCATGCCGAGGCAGATGCCAAAGTAGGGGATGCGCTTCTCGCGCGCGTAGCGGATCGCGCGCAACTTACCTTCGACGCCGCGCGAGCCGAATCCGGGCCCGACGAGGATCCCGTCCACCCGCCCGAGCTCTCCGTGGTACCCCTCCGCCTCCAACTCCTCGGAGTCGATATAGATGATGCGGACTTTCACGTTGTTGGCGATGCCACCGTGCGTCAGCGCCTCGTTGAGCGACTTGTACGAATCGCCGAACTCGACGTACTTGCCGACGAAGCCGATCTTCACTTCGTCTTCCGGATGGCGAAGTTTGCGGATGATCTCTTCCCACTTCGTCAGCGCGCCGATCTCGTCGTGCGGGAGATGGAGCTTGTCGAGCAGGATCTCGTCCAATCGCTCGCGCGAAAACGCCAGCGGCACCTGGTAAATGAACTCGACATCGAGCGCGGGGATGACGGCGTCCTGCTCGACGTTGCAGAAGAGGGCGATCTTGTCGCGCATCTCGTCGGGGATGGCATGCTCGGAGCGGCAGAGAAGAACGTCGGGCTGGATGCCGATCTCGCGCAGTTTCTGCACGGAGTGCTGCGTCGGCTTGGTCTTCATTTCGTCCGACGCTTTGATGTAGGGGACGAGGGTGAGATGGACGTTGATGGCGTTGCCGCGTCCTGCTTCGAGCCGGAATTGGCGAATGGCTTCGAGGAAGGGGAGCGATTCGATATCGCCGACCGTGCCGCCGATCTCGACGATGACGACGTCGACGCCTTCGCTCACTTCGCGGATGCACTTCTTGATCTCGTCGGTGATGTGCGGGATGACCTGCACAGTCTTTCCGAGGTAGTCGCCGCGCCGCTCCTTCTCGATGACCTTGAGGTAGACGCGCCCGGTGGTGAAGTTGCTCTTCCGCGTGGCGCGCATGGAGGTGAAGCGCTCGTAGTGGCCGAGGTCGAGATCGGTCTCGGCGCCGTCATCGGTCACGTATACTTCGCCGTGCTGGAAGGGCGACATCGTGCCGGGATCGACGTTGATGTAGGGATCGAACTTCATCATGGTCACCGAAAAACCCCGCGCTTCCAGGATCGCGCCGACGGAGGAGGCGGCGACACCCTTGCCCAGGGAGGAAACGACGCCGCCGGTGATGAAGATGAACTTGGTCGCCATGGGTTTCG
>DATLVW010000707.1:0-6300 GCA_035577085.1 Thermoanaerobaculia bacterium | reverse complement strand
CGTGGACGCGGAACTCCGTTTCGTACGGCAACGGCATCTACAAATCGACCGACGGCGGCGACAACTGGACCAACGTCGGTCTCCCGAATTCGGAGCGCATCGCCAAGATCGCCATCGATCCGACCGACACGAACACCGTCTACGTCTGCGTTCCCGGAAAACTGTGGAGCGACAGCGAGGACCGCGGCGTCTACAAGACCTCCGACGGCGGCAAGACGTGGACGAATGTGCTGAAAGGCGCCAACCTCTCCACCGGCTGTTCCATGCTCTCATTGGATCGCGCCAATCCGAAGACCCTCTTCGCCGGCATGTGGGACTTCCGCCGCAAAGGCTGGACCTTCCGCTCCGGCGGCGATGGTGCCGACGCGCCGAGCGGCAGCGGCCTTTTCAAATCGACCGACGGCGGCGCCACCTGGCAGTCGCTCGATGACAAAACGGCAGCAGGCCTGCCGAAGAAACCGTGGGGACGCATCGCCGTCACCGTCGCGCCATCGAACTCCAACGTCGTCTACGCGCTCGTCGAAGCAGCGCCGCCAACCAACGGTCTCTATCGCTCCGAAGACGGGGGCAAGACATGGCAGGCCCGCGACCGCAGCCAGATGATGATCTGGCGTCCCTTCTACTTCGCCAACCTCCTCGTCGATCCGAAAGACGCGAACAAACTCTACAAAGCCGGCGGTGGACTCATCGCCTCGAACGACGGCGGCAAGAGCTTCAGCGGCGTCGGCGGCGCCGGTCACGGTGACTGGCACGACGTCTGGATCGATCCGAACAACACAGACAACCTGATCGCCGGCGACGACGGCGGCCTCTGGTACTCGTACGACGGCGGCAACCGCGTTTGGAAGGCGGACAACCTCCCTGTCTCGCAGTTCTACCACGTCAGCGTCGACATGGATCGGCCGTACCATGTCTACGGCGGCCTGCAGGACAACAGCTCGTGGGTCGGCGATTCGCAATACCCGGGCGGCATCACGAGCAGCCGTTGGGAAAACTTCTACGGCGGCGACGGATTCTGGATGTTCGCCGATCCGAGCGATCCGAACTACATCTATGCCGAGGCGCAGGGCGGCGAGATCGGACGAATCAACCGCAAGACGCATGAGACGCGGCCGATCAAACCGCTGCCGCAATACAAAGAAGGAAAGCTCCGCTTCAACTGGAACACGCCCATTCACGTGTCACCGAAGGGCACGCTCTACATTGGCGCGCAGTTCCTCTTCCGCTCGAACGATCACGGCCAGACGTGGGAGCGCATCTCGCCCGATCTGACCACGAACGATCCCGCGAAACAGAAGCAGGAACAGTCCGGCGGCGTCACGGTCGACAACTCGTCCGCCGAGATGCACACGACGATCTTCGCCATCGCCGAGTCGCTGAAGAACAGCAACGTGATCTGGGTAGGCACCGACGACGGCAACGTCCAGGTCACGCGCGATGCCGGCAAGACCTGGACGAAAGTCACCCCCAACATCACCGGCCTCCCGAAGAACGCATGGGTGACGTCGGTCGAGCCCGGCCATTTCGATGAAGGCACCGCTTACGCCACCTTCGACATGCACACGTTCGGCGACATGCAGCCGTACGCCTACAAGACGACTGACTTCGGCAAGACGTGGACATCGGTCCTCGCCTCCGACGCGCCGGTTCATGGCTTCGCGCACGTCGTCAAAGAAGATCTCGTCAATCCCAATCTCCTTTTCCTGGGGACCGAGCTCGGACTCTGGGTCTCGCTCGATGGCGGCAAGCAGTGGGCGCAGTACAAAGGCGGCGACATGCCGAACGTGGCCGTCGACGACCTGGCCATTCACCCGCGCGACAACGATCTCGTCATTGCCACGCACGGCCGCGGCATCTGGATCGTCGACGACATCACCCCGCTTCGGGCTCTGACTCCCGAGGTGCTGGCGAAGGATGTGGTGTTCTTGCAGGGGCATCCTGTCGTGCAGACCCTGTCCGCGCAGGGCGGCTGGGCCAACGGCGACGCCGCGTACGTCGGACAGAATCCGGCCGGCGGCGCGATCATCACGTACTACCAGCGCACCCGCCACATCTTCGGCGACCTGTCGATCGACGTGTTCGATGCGAACGGCAAGAAGATGGGCAACATCCCCAGCAGCAAGCGCCGCGGACTGAACCGCGTCACGTGGGCGATGCGCCTTCCCGCACCCAAAGTTCCCACTGCCGCAACCGCCGCCTTCTCCGCCTCGGCTGGACCAAGAGTTCTTCCCGGCACGTACACGGTGAAGATGACGAAAGACAAGAACGTCTACACGACGCCGCTCGTCCTGGTGCCCGATCCCCGCGCGACACACACCGACGCCGACCGCCAGGCGCAGTGGGACCTCTCAAACAAACTCTACGCGCAACTCGGCGAGATGACCTTCGCGGTCGACCGCATCAACGGCGTCCGCACCGCCCTCGACGACCGCGCATCGAAGCTGCCCGCAACCGACGCGCTGGCCAAGAAGCTCCGCGCCGCATCCGCCGACGTCGACACGCTGCGCCGCAAGATCGTAGCGACGAAAGAGGGCGGCATGATCACCGGCGAAGAACGCCTCCGCGAAAACCTGACGGACCTCTACGGCAACGTAGTCTTCTACGAAGGCCGCCCCTCGCAATCGTCCGTCGAGCGCACTGACGCCCTGGCGCATGAGCTGAAGGATGTCGTGCAGGACTTCGACGCCTGGACGACAAAGGAGCTGCCATCGATCAACGCCGCCCTGGCCAAGAAGAAACTCGACCCGGTGACGGTTATCACGCGAGCGGATTGGGACGCCAAGAACGGTGGCGCCTCAGGCGCCCCCGCCGCAACCGAGCGCGAAAACTTCTTCGAACGCGACTAAGGCTACTCGCGAAAACCTCTCAATCGAGCCCCTTCTCCCCATCGCTTTTTGATGGGGAGAAGGTGGCCGAAGGCCGGATGAGGGGCCGAGTCTCATCCGCAGAGTCTCTATCTGCGTCCCATCTGCGTCATCTGCGGATAAGCTTCAACCCCATGCTCAACCGCCGCGACTTCGCCAAACTCTCCGTCACCGCCGCCGCAGCAGTCGCCACGACGAGAACCCTCAACGCGGCAACACCAACCATCGTCAAGCCGAAGAAACTAAGCCCAGGCGACACAGTAGGCCTGGTCCTCCCCGCTACCGCCGCCTTCGAAGCCGACGAAATCCAGTTCGCCAAAGAGCAGATGGAAGCCATCGGCTTCAAAGTCGTCATCGGCAAACACGCCTTCGACAAATGGGGCTACTTCGCCGGCCACGACCGCGACCGCGCCGACGACATCAATCAAATGTTCGCCGACGACAGCGTAGCGGGCGTCGTCTGCTATACCGGCGGCTGGGGCTCACCAAGAGTCCTCCCCTACCTCGACTACGACCTCATCCGCCGCAAACCGAAAGTCCTCATCGGCTACAGCGACATCACCGCGCTCCTGAACGCCGTCCACAAAAAGACCGGCCTCATCACCTTCCACGGCCCCGTCGGCGCGTCAACCTACGACCCGTTCACACTCGAGAACTTCCGCAAGGTCGTGATGACCGCCGAACCAGCCGGCATCCTCCCAACCCCATCGAAGAAACCCAACGAGCTAGTCGACCGCACGAACCGAGTCCTCAAGATCTCGCCCGGCAAAGCCACCGGCCCCCTGATCGGCGGCAACCTGACGATGATCGCCACCCTGATGGGCACCCCCTACCAACCCGACACGACGGGCGCCATCGTCTTCCTCGAAGACGTCCACGAAGAGCCCTACCGCATCGACCGCATGCTAACCACCCTCGCCCTCGGCGGGATGTTCGATAAGGCCGCCGGCATCGTCTTCGGCCGTTGCAGCGACTGCGGCGTAAAGGGGCCAAGCCTCAGTCTGGAGGAGATCCTGCGGGATAGGTTTGGTGGCCTTGAGGTACCCGTCATCTCAGGATTGTCCTTCGGCCACATCGAACAAAAACTCGTGTTGCCCATCGGAGCAAGAGCGACTCTCGACGCGGATGGGGGGACGTTAAGGATGGAGGAGGGGGCGGTGGGGTAGTGATTTGTTATCTGTATTTGTGGACAACCACTTCTCAAACGAAGTAGTGCGCCTCGCCCTTCAGATACCATCTCCCATCATGCCGGTAGTACGGAAGGCGTTGTAGAATCGTCAGATGTGGAACATTGCGCTCCCTTGGTGGGAATTCGTTGTCCGCGGTGTCATCGTATATGGCTTCTTGATCGTTCTGCTACGCGTCACCGGAAAGAGGCAGGTCGGACAATTGGCTCCGTTCGATCTCGTGCTGCTGCTGGTGCTTTCAAATGCTGTTCAGAACTCGATGAACGGCGGCGACAACTCAGTGGTCGGCGGTCTCATCTCAGCAGCGACTCTAGTCGGCGTGAACTACTTCGTGGGATTCGCCGCATTTCGAAGTAAACGACTGGAGCGGATCATCGAGGGACGCCCTGAGGTACTCATCCACAACGGGATTCTTTACAAGGACGTAATGGCACGCGCGCAGCTTACGCACCACGAACTGGACGCTGCCCTGAGGCGCAACGGGTGTCTAACGGTGGAGGAAGTGCATAGCGCCATCCTGGAGAACAATGGATCGATCAGCGTCACGCGTCGTGTGAACCATACGCCAGTATAGATGACAATTCGCTACTAGTGATCGAGGAGGGTTCCGAATGTTGGCAGCACATCTGATCAGGCTGCTCCCGGGTTTACTGGCATTGTTGATCGTCGGGCTCGCGTTGATGAAAAGCAGTGATCGGTTGCATCCACTCATTTTGTGGCTAGCGGTCGTGACGGCGGGCGCTCCTTTGGCGATCGGATATGTCTGGGCACGCAGCCCGATCGAAGGCCTCCTGTACGGAATGCTCACCTACGCCGCGGCCTGCGGCTTCGCCATCCGTCTGGTGCGTCACGACCTTCCCTTCCGCTACCACCTGCCCCTTTTGATTTTGTTCATGGCCTCGGCGGTGACGGCATTCGTCACCATTCCTCTAGTCGTAATGCCATCCGTACGCGACATGACTGTTGCCGTCGACACCGAGGAAGGCACCCCCGATTTGAAGATTCAGCAGGCGCTTCGCGATGTCGACTCCGCATTAGTCAATATCGAGTCCGAACATGTGAAGCTGCAACGGGGCGTCCGGGACGTGATGGAACACGTAAAAATGCGCTCGGCTCGCATCCGGGAGTTGCAGGACCAGCGCGACAAGGTCATGGAGGATCTTCGACGGTTGGAGCCTTTGCGCCAGTTGACGGTTGTGCAGATCGCTGCGCTGACCGCCCAACTTCACAAAACGCAAGTGTCTGACAATATAATTTCGTTTTTTATTGGGATTGCCTCGTCAATTACAGCGACCTTCGCTTGGAAATTCTTCGGGCAATCAAGGTGACGCGGACTCGTCGAGACGGTCCAGAGCGCTTTGGATAATGCTCTGATCGATCGCATCGCCAGCGCCTTTGGTGAGGAAGCTGCTGAGCATTTCTGCGGCGCCTTTTGCCGCCAGCCGCTCGGTCGTCTTCAGCCGTAGCTTAGCCTTGAGACCGGAACCGCGCAGGGATCGCAACAGTTCGATGACGGCGCGGTACGACGGCCCGATTACTGCTCCGTCCATAACCAGCCCCTCCGGCTCTTCAGTGACCACGCGGAGCGCCAGTGACTCGCAGGCGAGCTGCCGGGCGGTGTCTTCCGCGTTGCCAAGCATGAGCACGGATGGGATGAGCGGCTCCAGCTTCCAATCGGCCACGACCTGAAACCGGGCTCGGTCTTTCTGTTGCTCAATGACGAAGTCACAGTGGACGAGCAAGGCCACGTGGTGCGCGGGGAAGCCGGCCTTGATTGTCACGACGGTAATCTCCGTCTCGACGCCGCTGCGATACTGCCGTGCTTCTTGGCCGATGCGTTTGACGATGTCCCCGAGCGGAGAGTCTCCGTTCGCGGTTCCGAAGTACCGGATCGACGGGGCCTTGTCCTCGCCGGCCTCGACGTGAAGCTGCACCAACGGCGCGCCGTAACGAAACAACTGTTGCAGCTTGTCAGCAATGTTCAGGCCGCTGGCCTCGCGGTCAGCGAGCAGCTTCTCGATCGTCAACTTCTGGACGTCCGCGAATACCTCGGCCGATGCGTCGCGCAAGCTCTGCACCAGGTGATCCAAACCACCTGACAAGACGAATGCGGCGAATTCTCCCGACAGCGGATGAGCCGTTCGGAAGCGATTCTCTTCTCTTTGATACCGTTCTGCGCCCTGGACAAAGTGCACGATCTCGCCCGGGACGAGCACGGAACGGCGGAAAAGCGTCTGCGCGAATTGGAC
>DATLVW010000706.1:0-12592 GCA_035577085.1 Thermoanaerobaculia bacterium | reverse complement strand
CTTCTGCCTTCTGCTTTCTGCCTTCTAGTTTTCTCAAGAGGGTCGCGTGAAACCGTCTCTCCCCTGGTGGCTTCGCGACTTCCTTCTCCTCTCCGGCTTCGTGGCGGTGTTGATCGGATTGTCGTACGGCCTCGAAGCGATCCCTATCGCCGGCATCGCGTATTACAACCGGATCCTCGTGATCATGGGGATCAACATTACGCTGGCGGTATCGCTCAACATCATCAACGGACACGCAGGCCAGTTCTCCCTCGGGCACGCCGGCTTCATGGCGGTCGGTGCATACTTTTCCGCCTATCTGACTTACTACCACTTCGCTCCGCGGCTGGACAAGATGCCTGCGGGTACGCAGCAGTTCGTGATGCAGAACGTCTACCTCGTCGTCGCGGTGCTGGCGGGTGGACTGCTCGCGGCACTGGCGGGCTACCTCGTCGGCTTGCCGTCGCTGCGATTGCGCGGTGACTACCTCGCCATCGTCACGCTCGGATTCGGCGAGATCATCCGCGTTCTCATCCTGAACATCGACACGATCGGCGCCGCGCGCGGGTTCAGCGGGATTCCGCACTGGGGCAACTTCTTCTGGGTCTTCCTCGTGGCCGGATTGACGATCGTCATCTCGTGGCGGCTCGTGCAGTCATCCGTCGGCCGGGCATTTCTGGCGGTTCGCGAGGATCAGATTGCCGCCGAGGCGATGGGTGTCGACACGACGAAATACAAGGTCAAGGCGTTCGTGATCGGCTCGTTCATGGCCGGAGTCGCGGGCGGGCTCTACGCGCACTACACGATGTACCTCAATCCGCAGACATTCATGTTCGTGAAGTCGTTCGAGGTCGTGGCGATGGTCGTCCTGGGCGGACTGGGCTCGATCTCAGGCTCCGTCGTCGCAGCGATCATCCTGACGTTCCTCCCCGAGGGGCTTCGCTCGGTGAAGGATTACATGCCGGGCGGCCGCGATCCTCGCATGGTCATCTACTCGATCATGCTCATCGTGCTGATGCTGACCCGGCCGCAAGGGATCTTCGGACGGCGCGAACTGTGGCAGATTTTCGGGAGACGCAAGAAAACGGATGTCACTCCCGATGCGGGTGATTCTAACGACAAGGTGAGCGGCGACGTCGCTCCACCCATTCAGTGATGGCAAACGGAAACGCTCTGCTCGATGCCCGCGACGTGACCATCCGCTTCGGTGGTCTGACGGCGGTGTCGCATTTCAATCTGGCCATTCAGCCGCACGAACTGGTGGGACTGATCGGTCCGAACGGCGCGGGAAAGACGACGGTCTTCAACATGCTCACCGGCGTCTACAAGCCGACCGAGGGAGAGATCTTCGTCGGGGGTGTGTCGACGCACGAATTCAAGCCGTACCAGATCACTGCGCTCGGCGTGGCCCGCACGTTTCAGAACATCCGGCTCTTCAAAGAGCTGTCGGTGATCGACAACGTGAAGATCGGCGGCCATATCCACTACAAATACTCCGGCACCGCCGCGGTTCTTAAGACGAATCGGTTTCATGATGCCGAGGAGGTCGCGGACCGCGACGCCACGGAACTGCTGCGCATTTTCGGACTGGAAAAGCGAGCCGACTACTACGCGAAGAATCTGCCCTATGGCGACCAGCGCCGTCTCGAGATCGCGCGCGCCCTGGCGGCGCGCCCGAAGCTGCTTCTCCTCGACGAGCCGGCCGCGGGTCTGAACGACCGCGAGACCCGCGACCTGATGCAGACCATTCATGACATCCGCGACCGTTTCGACATCGCCATCCTCGTCATCGAGCACAACATGGAACTGGTGATGGGCATCTGCGAGCGCATCATCGTCCTCAGCTTCGGCAAGACGATCGCGCAGGGAAGCGCCGCCGAGGTGCGCGCGAATCCGGTCGTGATCGAAGCGTACCTTGGCGAACCTGCGGAGGCGGCAGGCCTATGACCGCGCTCCTCAGCGTCCACAACCTCGAGGTGTTTTACGGCAACGTTCGGGCGCTGCGTGGCATCGATCTCGAAGTCCGCAAGGGCGAGATCGTGACGCTCATCGGTGCAAACGGCGCCGGCAAGACGACGACGTTGCGTACGATCTCCGGACTGCTCAAACCGAAAACAGGCGAAGTGACCTACGACGGCCGCACGATCACCGGGACAAAGCCACACGTGATCACGGCGATGGGCGTATCGCATGTACCCGAGGGGCGGGGGATCTTCGCGAACCTGACGGTGAACGACAACCTCGAACTCGGCGCGTATCTGCGCAAGGACAAGATCAAGCAGTCGGAGTACGACCGGATCTTCACGCTCTTCCCCGTGCTCAAAGAGCGGATCAAGCAAAGCGCGGGAACGCTGTCCGGCGGCGAGCAGCAGATGCTGGCGATCTCCCGCGCCTTGATGTCGAAGCCCCAGGTCCTCCTCCTCGACGAGCCCTCCCTCGGCCTTGCCCCGCAGATGGTGCAGACGATCTTCCGCGTGATCAAAGAGATCAACGCAGAAGGAACGACGATCCTCCTGGTCGAGCAGAATGCCCACATGGCCCTCGTCACCGCCCACCGCGGCTACGTGATGGAGACCGGCCGCATCGTGCTAGCCGACGAGACGAAAGCGCTGCTCTCGAGCGATCGGATCAAGAAAGCGTACCTCGGCGGGTAGTGCGGCACTTCACTCCTGCTCATCGGGAGCCGCCTCCATTTCGAGGACCACCGCCGGGCGAGGACGCCCGCCGGTTGCAGGCAAGAATGCCTGCACTACGGTCGCAACGTACCCGGACAGAATCGCCGGCCAAGTAGTGCAGGTGTCCACACCTGCTGCCGACGGGCGTCCCTGCCCGTCGGTGGTTCTTGTCGCACTTTCGCGCATCACCCTTGCACTCCTCTCGCTGAAACGAGGAGGCACCATGTACGCATTACGAACGGCCGTGCTCGCTGTGTTGGTCACGACGGCGCTGGTGGCCCAGCCGGCAACCGATCTGAATATGGCGCAGCAGGCGTTGGCCGCGGCGGATTCCGCTGGCGCGCCGGCGTTTGCCAAGACTCTCTATGACGACGCTGTCTACCGCGCGCGGTTTGCGGAACAGAACTGGAACTCGTCGAAGCCGGCGATTCGGGGGCAGGCGCAAATGAGCGCGATCGAGGCGACGGTCGAGGCGCAGGCCGCGGCGGCCAAAGCACGCTGGCTGAGCACGAACAGCGCGATTCGGGGTCTGCAGAGCGACATCAGCCGGTTCGGCGGCACGTCGCCCGTAATCCTTCTTCCCGAGGAGTCGCCGATGGTCGAGTTCCATCGCGGCGGGACCACGAAGGAACAGATCGCGGCGGCACAGTTCGCGGTCGATCAGGCCAAGGTGGCTGGTGCACTGGACACGGTTCCGGACAACGACATCAGGATTGCCGAGGGGTACATCGATAGCGCGAAACGCGTCTCACGAAACACAAGCGAGAGCGAGCCCGGCGACGACCTGGCATTTCGCGCGGAGATGCTTGGACGCCGCGCGTTCTACCTTGCGCGCCTGGCGCAATCGAGCAAGTTTCTCCCGTCCGTTCAACTCGATCGCACGCGCCTGGCGCAACAGATGGCCGAGCGGCAGGCTGCCGCGGACCGCGCGCAGCGTGAAGAGGCGGAACGGCGCACGGCTGCGATGCAACAGCAGCTCGCAGCAGAACAGGCCAATCGCCAGGCGCAGTCGGCCGAGCTGGAACGGCTGCGTCAGCAGGTCGATGAGGACCGGCGCGCGGCCGAGGCCAGGATCGAATCCGACCGCCAGGCGCGCATCGCCGCCGAGCATCAGCTCGATGAAACCTTCAGCAGGTACGAAGGATCGATCGCCACATCAAGTCCGTCGGACGTCGATGCGATGCGCCGGCAGATCGAGGATCAGCAATTGGCGTTGCGAACGATTCAGGAGCGCGAGCGCGCCAATGCCGAGGCGATGCAGGCGGAGATCACCCGGCTGCATACGGATCTCACGGCATCGCAGCAGGCCGGAACGCTTCCTCCGGACGTCCTGTCGCAACGCCAGGCGGACATCGTCGCGCGGCAGCAGCAACTCGATCTGCTGCGCCAGTCACTGGAGCGCGAGGCCGAAACGCGTCGGCAACTCGCCGATCAACAGCAACAGGCGATTGCGGCCGCCGAAGCGCGCCGCAAACAGACAGACGCGGAGGCTGCCGCGCTGAGACAGCAGGCCGAGAACGCGACACAACAGGCGCAGGCCGCGCAGGCCGAGGCGCAGACGGCGAACGCGCAGGCACAGCAGGCGAATGCGCAGGCGCAGCAGGCACAGGCTGCGGCGCAACAGGCGCAGAGTCAGCTCGAGGAAACAAGGAGAGAGCTCGCCGAACGCGATGCCGAGACGAGGCGGCTGCGGATTCAGAACGAGCTGAATCGGATCGCGGCGACGCGAAGCGATCCTCGGGGACTCATTGTCACGCTCAGCGGCGGCATCCTTTTCGATACCGGAAAGACCGCCCTCAAGCCGGGAGCGAAGGCAACGCTCAAACGGATCGCCGCGCAGATCGCCACCGATCCGTCGCTGAAGATTGCCGTAGAAGGCCACACCGACAACGTCGGCGGAAAGGATACGAATCAGGCCCTGTCCGAGAAACGCGCCGACGCCGTGCGCGACTATCTCGTGTCCGCCGGCATTCCGTCGGATCACATCAGCGCCAGCGGCAAAGGAGAGGAGTCGCCGATCGTGACGAACAAGACCGCGGCGGGCCGGCAACAGAATCGGAGGGTGGAGTTGGTGATTACGCAGTGAATCGTGGCGCGATCGTAGCGCCGGCGGCCTCGCCGGCTGGTTCGCCGCCGGCCCGGCGGCGGTTTTGCGTGTGAGGTCGCCAGCGAGCCGCTGGCGGTACAGCCGTCGAGCCGACGGCGCTACTTCCGGCGTAGCCACAGACTCCCGCCGGGATTCTCGCGCGTCAGCGGCATCTGCTGGTCGAGTAGCTCGCGGTGGAAGCGCGCCAGCCACGTGCCGAAGAGGACGATTTCGAAGGAGTCGTTGAACTCGAGGAAGGCGCGCAGGATGTAGTCCTCGTTCCATGCGCGACCTTCGTAGACCCACTCCTTCGGATATTCAAACGGATAGAAGACGTCGTGGAAGTGGATGTACACGCCGGAGGCGAGGCGGGGGAGGATGTCGAAGAGGATGCGGTTGACGTCGCTACCGGTCTTCGAGACATGCGTCGAGTCGACGAAAAGGATGTCGTTCGCGGACAGTGCGTCGAATGTGGTCAGAGGAACGTCCTGGAGGCGCAGCGGGAGGATCGTCACGCGCTCCCGGTCGCCCGGCCGCAGGAGTGCGTCGAGCGTCGCTG
The DNA here is from genome assembly GCA_035577085.1 of Thermoanaerobaculia bacterium. Taxonomy (GTDB): domain Bacteria; phylum Acidobacteriota; class Thermoanaerobaculia; order Gp7-AA8; family Gp7-AA8; genus JADGNZ01. Next base: position 7,293 of record DATLVW010000706.1, on the reverse strand, counting down.
TGTCGGGGTCGATGAAGGTGAACGACGTGTCCGGCAACCAGCGGTCGGCCGTGTCGAGCATGGCCGCCGAGGAGAAGCCGGAGCCGGCTTCGATGACGCGATGCGGGCGGAGATGGCGGAGCATCGAATAGAGAAAGATCGCATCCGCGTACGAAAACGCCCAGTTCTCGAACCAGTAGCGGGTGGATGGCGATTGCTGGCGGGGGAAGGGAAGAGCGGGATAGAACGCCGCCAGCTCGCGTACGAGTGCCACCTGATCCTTTTCGCGCAGGTCGATGCCAGGCAGTGCAGGCGGCGCCGGCGCGAAGATCTCGGACTCGCGTGACCGGATCTCGTCGAGTGATGGAATGGGCGAGTAGAAGTGTCCGGGCGACATCCACGTCTTCCAGTGCGCCAGATCGGCCCGCAACTGATCGCGCTCGGCTTCGAGCGCGAGGATGTAGCGATGAAGACCGCGAAGAAGCGGGAGGCGGCGCGCAGCACGTTTGAGAAAGCCCGGCATCAACGCGGATTGTACGAGCGGCGCCTCTATCTGCGTCTCATCTGCGTCATCTGCGGATATGAGCTAACTTTCGTCCCATCGCGTCGTCCAACCCACCAGAACGGAGGATTACCATGCGCCGACTCGCTTTTCTGCCCGCCCTCATTGCCCTCACGCTGCCCCTTGCTGCCGTCTCGCATTCCTCGCACAGCACCTACTCGAACCACGGACTTTCGGTCACGACCGATGACTGGGAGGACATTCGCGATTGCAGTGCGCTGCACGTCACCTACAACGATCGGTCTGTGCCGGTCGTCGAAGAGAATGTTCCGGTCGGCAGCCTGCGCTCGCTCAAAGTCCGCAGCGACCGCAACGGCTCCATTCGGGTTCTCGCGTCGACTAACTCGAGTTTTGCGGTCAAGGCGTGCAAGGCCTCTGCGCTTGGGAATGTGAACGACTTGCGCGTGAACGTCAGCGGCAATGAGGTGAGCGCCGATCGGGCCGAGACCGACGGCCGCTCGATCATCTACTTACTCGTCTTCGCGCCCCGAGGTGCTGCGATCGACCTCGACGCGAGCAATGGGCCGATCTCCATCGACGGCGTCGACGGAGAGATCACCGCGCACGCCCTCAACGGTCCGATCGCGGTGAAGGCCTCGTCGGGCACACTCGATATCAACACGCAGAACGGGCCGATCTCCTTCGCCGGCGCCTCCGGCAATGTGAAGCTGCGCGCGACCAACGGTCCCATCTCCGTGAAGCTCACCGGCGGCTCGTGGGGAGCCGGAAGCCTCGATGCCTCGACGGAGAACGGCCCGATGTCGCTCAAGCTCCCCAGCGGCTATCGCTCGGGTGTGCTCGTCGAGACCGACGGCAACTCGCCCGTGTCCTGCCGCGCCGCCGGCTGTGCAGCCGCGAAGAAAGCGTACGCGAGCAGCGAGGATGACAACGATTTCGGCCCGCGCTGGCCGCGCCGCATCGAGCTCGGTTCCGGCACGCGCGCCGTGTCACTGGCGACGCACAACGGCCCGGTGTCGGTAAAGGAAGCGGATTAGTTCGCAGTCCGTCCCGATTGCACGACACCCCTCATCCGCCTTCGGCACCTTCTCCCCTCGAAAAGCACGAGGGGAGAAGGCGCTCGAGGCACAGGTGTCGCTGAAAAAGCGTGAGACCGCACCAGCACGTTACACTTCCCCCGCCTTGCCACCGCGCGCGAAACTTCTCACCGTCCTCGGCGTGACGTTCGGCCTCGCCGTCACCGTGGGCAACATGATCGGTGCGGGGATTCTCCGCACGCCCGGCGACATCGCCACGCAGCTCCCTTCCTTCTGGCCCTTCCTTTCCGTCTGGGTCATCGGCGGCCTCTACGCGCTTCTCGGCGCGAACGCGCTGGCTGAGCTGGGTACGCTCGTGCCGGAATCCGGCGGGCAATACGTTTTCGTGCGGCGCGCGCTCGGCGATTACGCCGGTCTCGTCGTCGGCTGGAGCGACTGGATCTCGACCTGCGGGACGACCGCCGCCGTCTCCATCGTCGTCGGCGAGTACGCGCTCGTCCTGTTTCCTGCGCTGCGCGGCATCGAGCCGACTGCACTCACCGTCATCGCCATTTTGACTCTGATCCAGTGGTTCGGCGTCCGCTGGGGTGGCTGGACGCAGGATGCGACGAGCCTTTTGAAAGCGCTGGCCTTCCTCTTCCTCATCGGCGCCTGCTTCTACCTCGGCACGCGGCACCCGACGGCATCGCTCATCGAAGCGGATCACGAAGGATCTCTCGCTATCGCTTTCATCCTCGCTCTGCAGGCCGTCATCTACACCTACGACGGATGGACGGCGGTGATCTATTTTTCGGAAGAGGTGAAGGACTCCGGCCGCAACATTCCGCGGGCGATGTTCGGCGGCGTGTTTGCGGTGATGGCGATCTACTTGCTCGTCAATATCGCGTTTCTCCGCGTCGTCCCACTAGGCAGTCTGGCCGGGCAGAAGCTCGCGGCGGGTGTCGTGGCGCAGCATCTGTTCGGCGCGTACGGCGACACCATCGTTCGCATCATCATGATCGTCTCGTTGATCAGCGCGGTGAATTCGAACGTGCTGATTGCGCCGCGCGTGCTCTTCGCGATGAGCCGTGACAAGCTGTTCTGGCGTGGTGCTGCTGAGGTGAATAAGGGGGGGACGCCGGACATCGCGTTGCTGTTCAGCAGCATCCTCGCGGCGGTGTTCGTGATCTCAGGCAAGTTCGAGCAGGTGATCGCGATTCTGGCGTTCTTCTTCGTGGCCAACTACGCGCTTTCGTTCGCGTCGCTCTTTGCCATGCGCCGCAGCTCGCCGGATGCGCCGCGCCCGTTCCGGGCGATCGGTCATCCGTTCACTACCGGTCTGGCATTCCTCGCCTCGATCGCGTTTCTGATCGGCGCCGTCATCAGCGACACGCGCAACTCGCTCTACGCCCTCGGCGTCCTCATTCTGACGATCCCGTTGTACCTTCTCGTCCGACGAAAATGACCAACTACCAGTTCGATCCCCGCCTTGCCTTCGCGCGGACGCTCCCATCGCGCTACTACTTCGATCGGGATGTGCTCGATGCCGAGAACCGCAACGTCTTCGGCCGGACATGGCAACTCGTGGGACACGCCGATCGCGTCCGCGATCCGGGACAGTTCTTCACGACGACGATCGCCAACGAGCCGGTGCTGGTCGTCCTAGGGAGCGACGGCGTGCTGCGCGCGATGTCCAACGTCTGCCGCCATCGCGCCGGTCCGGTCGCGAAAGGGGAGGGCAAACGTCCCGTTCTGCAGTGCGGCTATCACGGCTGGACGTACGCGCTTGACGGCCGGTTGCTGCAGACGTCGGAGATGAGCGGCGTCGAATGCTTCGAGCGTGACGATTTCTCGCTGCCGCGATTCCGCGTCGAAGTCTGGAACGAGTTGGTCTTCGTGAACCTCGACACAGACGCCGAGCCGCTGACCGAGTTTCTCGGCGATCTCGTCAGCCGGCTCGCGCCGCGGAACTACGAAGGGTACCGGCTCGCTGCGCGGAAAGAGTGGTCGCTGGAGTGCAACTGGAAGGTCTACGTCGACAACTATCTCGAGGGGTACCACATCCCCATCGTCCATCCCGGTCTCTTCCGCGAGATCGACTATCCGAATTACCGCACGGAGACGAGGGACAACTACTCGATCCAGGTCGCGCCGCTCAAACGCCCCGACCGTATCCGCGTGAACGACGCGGGAGACGATGTCGATTACTTCTGGGTCTGGCCGAACCTGATGCTGAACGTCTATCCCGACAACTTTTCCACGAACCTCATCATCCCCCTCGGCCCGACGAGGACGCTGACGCTGTTCGAGTGGTACTTCCGCGATCCCGACGCGCCCGCCGAACGGCAACGCATCGACGAGACGGTCGCGTTCAGCGACGAGATCCAGCTCGAGGACATCGACATCTGCGAAGCCGTGCAGCGTGGATTGGCCTCATCGACCTACGACAACGGCCGGTACTCGCCGTCCCGCGAGAACGGCGTCCATCATTTTCATGGGTTGTATGCGAACTCGATGGGTATCTAAAACCGATCACCACGGAGACACAGAGGTCACAGAGTTACTGCCTTTCTCTGTGACCTCTGTGTCTCTGTGGTTCAACATCAAAACGGGCAATCCGCACAGCCCGATCCGCAGCAAGTAGGCTCGAATGCCGCGCGGATTTCGGGTCGGATCGGAATATCAGTTGTACCCGGGAGATCGGGATCAACTGTCTCGATCTGCGGAGCTTCGTCCGCAGATGTCATTTCATCGTTCTTCATCGATCAAGCGCAGGGAAAGCGTCGCACTCACTCGTGCACGATTTCGGACCAGGGGAGCTTGCGCACCTGCTGGACCTTCTCGTCGATCTGCTGCTGCGTGGCTCGTTCGCCCAGTACCCGGCGGAGGTAGTCGACCTCGGGCGAAACGAGCTTGTTGTTTTTCGGCAACAGACGGAGCGCGGCGCTTTGCAGGTTGCGTTCAGACACGGTGACGGTCTTGGAGACTTTCGCGGTCTTTTCGCTCATGACAATTTGCAACGGCGGGATCAGGTCAAGTAATCCTGCGCTTCCATTATCGCTTCCTGCCGATTCCGGCCGTGCGGACCGGGAGGGAGCTTCGGAAGGCGAGCGATTCCTGCACGGCTACCGTGCGCTTGGAGTTGCAGCGGCAAAGGGAGCAGTGGACGCCGTCGACGTGCGCCGCACGCGAATGGCCGCAGATCTCGCATTTCCTCGTGTCCATCGCACTCATTCAGATCAAGCTCCGTGCCGTTATTGTCCCTGCACGGTCTGCTGGAAATACAAGAGTCTGCAAATGGTGGAGAAAATGGCTAAAAAAGGGCCTTTCGGGCGCTTGTTCTCTCCCCGGTGTGGATTACGATTTCACCTCATGCAGGACAAAGCGCTCTTCGACGCTATCCGCGAGAACGATGCCGCGGCCGTGGCCCGCCTTCTCGACGCCGAGCCCGCGCTCATCGGTGCCAGGCAGAACGGCATCACGCCGATTCTCTTCGCGGCCTACAACGGGCATGCAGAGCTCGCGCAGCTTTTCCTGGACCGCGGCGCCACGCTCACGTTCGGCGAAGCGTGCGCGCTCGGACGCACCGAACTGGCAGCCCAGATGCTGGACGCAGACTCCGCGCTGCTCGATTCCTACTCGGACGATGGATTCCCAGCGATCGGCTTGGCGGTCTTTTTTCGTCACCCCGAGCTGGCGCGCACCCTCATCGAGCGCGGGGCCGACGTCAACGCCGCAGCGCGCAACGCGTTCCGCGTCGCACCGGTCCACGCGGCGGTTGCGGTGCGCGACCCGGCGATCATGCAACTACTCATCAAACACGGAGCCGACGTGAACGCGCGGCAGCAGATGGGCTACACGGCGCTTCATACGGCCGCACAACATGGAGACGATGTAATGCTCGACCTTCTTCTCGCTGCCGGAGCCGATCCGCGCGCTGCCGGCGACGACGGCAAAACGCCAGCCGACCTCGCCGCTGCCCAGGGACACACCGCCATTGAGAAACGTCTTTCATGATGATTCGTCTTATAGATATGCGCAAACTCGCCCGCTTCGCTCTCGCCGCTCTTTTCGTCACGTCGTCATCGACCATCGCCCATGCCGCGATTACCGGCACGATCATCGATATGGATGGGAAGCCGGTCGCCGGTGCCACCATCCGCGCCTTTGCTCCGGAGAGCTCTGCCGCGCTGCGCGCGCGTCTAGTGGCGGGGAAGGCCGATCGCGACCCGGGCGCAACGGCCAAGTCGTCGGATAGCGGCACCTTCTCGATCGACCTGAAGTCATCGCCGGCCGTCGACCTCGAGATCGAGGCACCCGATCACCCACGCACGACCATCGCCACCGTCGACGGCGACGACATTGGCGTCATTCAGCTCGCCGCACCACCGGTAGCGAAGATTCGCGTGACGAGCGGCGGCAAGCCGGTCGCAAACGCGATCGTCCTCTCCGGGAGCGAGGTGAGAAAGACAGACGACGCCGGCGAGACTCCAGTCTTCGGCATCGGCTCGGTCTACGTCGTCCATCCCGACTTTGCGCCTGGATCGCGCCGCGACATGAACGGCGCGATCTCGTCGCTCCACGAGATCAAACTCTCCCGGGGTGTGAGCGTTCGCGGCAGGGTCGTGAACGGTGCGGGACCGGTGCCGCATGCGATCGTTTCCGTCAACGGCTGGCCGCTTGCGGAATCGGCGGATGATGGCACCTTCGTCGTCGCGCATGCGCCTGACGGGTGGCAGTTGCTGACGGCGGCGCGCGGAAACGAGATCGGTGCGGCTACGCGACCGGCGAAAACGGGCGCGGTCGAGATTCGTCTGGCCAAAGGCGAGACGTTCACGGGCACCGTGCGCGACTCCGTGACCGGCGCTGCAGTGGCGGGCGCGCGGATGTCATTGAATGAAGGCGCCGACTCGCTTCCCGCGACTGCGGTCAGCGACGCAAAGGGGAGGTTCACCTTTGGCCCGCTCCTTTCGCGCACGTATCAGATCGAAGGAATGCACCCATCGTACGGGATCGCGTCCGCCGCGGTCCTTGTGCCGCATGTTACGACGCGCGCGTTCGCGGCGCTCCCGGTTGCCCATGCGCGCGGCAGAGTGGTCGACGAAGAGAAAAAACCGGTTGCCGGCGCGATCGTGACCTCGCCCGTGACCACCGGTCCGCGGCGGCCGAGCACCCTCACGAATGCCGCCGGCGAGTTCGCGATTCGCGTGGTGACCTCGGCGACGCCGTTCGCGCTGCCGATTTACGCGTCGAAACGCGGGTACGCGGGCGGGATGCTGGAAGCGCGCAAGTGGCAGCCCGGCGAAACGCGAAACGACATCGTCATCACGCTGGTGCGCGGATTCGCGATTGCCGTCCGCGTCCGCGACCGGCAGCATCAACCGGTGGAACACGCGTACGTGAATCTGACACGCACCGGCGACGGTGCGCAACAGGGCTTTTTCGCTCCTGCAGCGTGTGATGATCCGACGCGTCAGGATTGCCGACGCACCAGTGCTGATGGCTCGGTCGTCTTCCGGACATCCGAGGGCCCGCACTCCGTCTTCGTCACCGGCGACGAGGTTGCGCCGAAACGCGTGCCGAGCGTCACGCTCACCGCGCGCTCGGAGCCGCTCGTGGTCGAAGTCGATCGCGGTGTCACGATCAGCGGGCGCGTTGTTCACGCCGACGGCACGCCAGTCGCCGGCGCCATCGTCGAGTTGCCGCGCTCTCCGATCGCGCCGCGCAATGCAACGGCCGATTCGGATGGAGCCTTCACGCTCGTCGGAATTGCGGCGG
>DATLVW010000705.1:0-4527 GCA_035577085.1 Thermoanaerobaculia bacterium | reverse complement strand
GGCGCACCGTGACTACTTCGACGAGACCATTCGGTCAGACTTCGAGGATAGTCTCGATCTTGATGAAGCCATGAGGCTCGGACGTGAAGGACAGAATCGATGGGACTATCTACTCAGCCACGCGCCAAGCGATGAGGTTGTCGCAGTTGAACCGCACTCTGCGAAGCAAGATGAGATCTCGACTGTGATCAAGAAGCGATCGGCGGCGCGGGAACACCTGCGCCCGCACCTTCGCGACGGCGTGAACATCTCGAGGTGGTTATGGGTGGCTTCCGGGAGAGTTCACTTCGCCGACACCGAAAAGGCCAGGAGGCGACTCGATCAGCACGGCATTGAGTTCGTTGGGCAAAGGGTGATGGCCAGGCACCTCGGCGCAGTGGCAATAAAGGAGCCGACAAAGAGGCGGCGGGTAAACCCCCCCGACGGTTCCAAGTCACGCCGCTGAACGTTGCGAAGTAGCCCCACGGAGTTCTCTACCCCACCCAAACCGTCTTCACATTCACAAACTCGCGAATGCCGTACGCCCCTAACTCCCGCCCAAATCCGGAGTGCTTGGTCCCGCCGAAGGGGACTCGTGGGTCTGAGGCGACCATCGCGTTGATAAAGACCTGGCCGGTGTCGATGCCTGCGATGAAGTGGTCCATTTCGGTGCGGTCGGTTGTCCAGACTGAGGCGCCTAGGCCGAAAGGGGTGTCGTTGGCGATGCGGATGGCGTCGTCGACATCCTTTGCGCGGAAGAGCGAGGCTACGGGCCCGAACGTTTCTTCGTGGGCGGCGGGGGCCTCATCGGGGATTTGCGCGAGGACTGTTGGCGCGTAGAAGTTGCCGCGGGCGCCGAGGCGTTTGCCGCCGGTGAGGAGGTGGGCACCGGCGGCGACGGATTGGTTCACCTGCGCCTCGATGTCGTCGACGATCTGCGGTGTGGCTAGCGGGCCGATGTCGGTTGATTCGTCGAGCGGATCGCCGACTTTCAAGGCTTCCATCGCCGACACGAAGCGCTTTTCGAATTCGTCTGCAATCGACTCGTGAATGATGAAGCGTTTCGCGGCGATACAGGACTGACCGTTGTTGACGATTCTTGCTTTGACCGCCGTGGGCACCGCGTCTTCGAGGTTCGCGGACGGCATGACGATGAACGGATCGCTGCCGCCTAGCTCGAGGACTGCTTTCTTGATGTGCTTCGCGGCGATCGAGGCCACGCTCGCACCTGCGGGCTCGCTGCCGGTGAGCGTTACGGCGCGGACGCGCTCATCGCCGATGATCGACTCCACCTGAGGCGATCCGATCAGCAACGTCTGAAACTCGTAATCTATGAAGCCGGCATCGCGGAAGACCTCCTCGATCGCCAACGCGCACTGCGGGACATTTGAAGCGTGCTTGAGCAGCGCGACGTTGCCGGCCATCAGAGCCGGAGCGGCGAAGCGGAAGACCTGCCAGAAGGGAAAGTTCCACGGCATCACCGCCAGGACGGGGCCGAGCGGTTCGTAGCGAATGAACGACTCCTTCGCATCCGTCTTCACCGTTTCATCGGCGAGATACCCTTCGGCATGTTCCGCGTAGTACCGGCACGTCGTCGCGCACTTCACCACCTCGGCTACCGCGGCCTTGACAGGCTTGCCCATCTCGGTCGTCATGAGGCGCCCGAGGTCGTTCTTGCGCCCTTCGAGCAACTCCGCGGTGCGGCGCATGCGCGTTGCGCGCTCGGCAAAACTTCGCCCGCGATTGACACGAAATGCGCTCGATGCACGCGCCAGAGACGCCTCGATCGCGGCATCATCGAGGGCTTCGAAGGTGCGGACAGTTTCCCCAGTTGCCGGGTTGATCGATGCGATGGCCATCAGCAAAAAACCTCTGTTATTCTCCTGCGTAATCCAGTTTCGAGTCATTCAAATTCAAACCCTCATACAAGGAGTCTTCATCCGTCAGACGAAGCATATTCGCTTCCTGTTTGCGATAGCCCTGCTCGTCGCGATCGTGCCGTTTTCGGCCGTCCGCAATACGTACTACGCGGTTGCGACCACCGGCGGTGTCCCGACGAAGTTCACGCTGCAGGACATCCCGACGTCGAACCCGTTCGGGTTCCCGACTAGCTCGTTCGGTCCACGCATCATGCAGTTCGCTGCGAAGGTCGTGTTCTAAGATCCGTCGTCGCAGTTTCGCACGGGGGCCGCCGGGTTGTTTCCGGCGGCCTTTTTGCGTCCAGCCCCCTTGACAACGGCCGTTTGTAAATATACGTTCATTTACAAATGGGACGACCGCCACGTATCCGCCGCGAGCAGATCCTGGAAAGCGCGCGTCGTGTATTTGCTGCGAAGGGGTTCGACGCGGCGACGCTGGCTGATATCGCGGGCGAGATCGGCGTGACGCCGGCGGCGATTCTCCGGCACGTCGATTCCAAAGCGGCGCTCTTCTCGGAAGCGATGCAGAGCGGCGGACTGATCGATCCTCCCGCCTGCGTGCTGGAGCTTGCGAACATCGATCCGGCGACTGACCCGCGCATCGTGCTTCGCCGGCTGGCCCAGGAAGTGGTGCCTTTCATCAGCAGCATCATTACCACGCGGATCGTCGTGGCTACGTACGAAAGCGCGCGTCGCACTTCGCTCGTGCTGCCCTTCAATGCCGAGGAGGAGAATCCTCCGAAGAAGGCGTTCCGGCTCCTCACCAACTACATGCGCCGCGCGGCGAAGGCAGGCGTCCTGCACGTTCGCGATCCGCGTGCTGCCGCGCTGCTGTTCATGGGATCGCTGCAGGGATACGTGCTCTTCCACTACGTCCTGAAAGTCGAGCCCATTTTTCCGCTCGCCGGCTACGTCGATGCACTCATCGATCTCTGGTCGGAAGGAGCCATCGTTGGAGGTATCGATGCCCGCAGAAAAGAAACCAAGACCGATGCTTCGAATCGTGATCGCGCTGATCGTGATCGGAATCGTAGCAGCCGGCCTGCTGCTGTATCTGCGCGAAAGCCGAAAGCCAGAAGAGATCGTGCTCAGCGGAGCCCTCGAAGCGCGGACGGTCAACGTCGGGTCGCTGGTCGGCGGGCGCGTAACAAAGACGCTGATCGATGAGGGGATGACGGTCGTTCCGGGCCAGTTGCTGGTTACCCTGGAGACCGAGACGATCGACCGACAGCTCAGCGAGCAACGCGCCGCGATCAAGGAAGCCAACGCTGCGCTGGCGAAGGCGCTTGCCGGTCCGCGCCCTGAAGAGATCGCCAAAGCCGCCGCGATCGCCAGCAATGATGAGGTGGAACGCCGTCGTTGGGAGCGTCTCTATCGCTACGGCATCGTCGCGAAAGAGATGGCCGAGGATGCCGCGACAAAAGCAAAGACGTCGGCGGATGATCTTCGCATCCTGCAGAAAGGAACACGCAAGGAAGATATCGAAGCGGCGCGCGCCGCCGTCGAATCGCAACAACGGCGGCTCGACACACTCATGAAACAGCGCGCGGAGACAAACGTCGTCTCGACCGTGAGCGGCGTCGTGCAATCGTTCGGATTGCGCGTCGGCGACATCGTCGCGCCGAACCAGGCCGTGGCAGAGATCCTCGAATCCAGCCAGCTCTGGGTGCGCGTCTACGTGCCGGAAACGGAGCTTGGCCTGGTTCCGGTCGGAAAGACCGTGCGCATTTCGATCGACACATTTCCGAACGAAACGTTCACGGGCCATGTAGCCTCGATCAGCGATCAGGGCGAGTACACGCCGCGCAACGTGCAGACGCGCGCCCAACGCGCCGAGATGGTTTTCGGCGTGAAAGTTCTCGTCGATCCCAATCCGAAGCTGAAGGCGGGCATGGCGGCTTCGGCCGACCTCGGCGTCAAAGGACGGCCGGAGTGAGCGACGACCTTGGCATCGACGTGCAGGGCGTGTCGAAGGACTTCGGAACCTTTCGTGCGCTCGACGACATCACGCTGCAGGTGCCGCGTGGCGAGATCTTCGGACTCCTCGGCCCGAACGGCTCCGGCAAGTCGACGCTGATCCGCATCCTCTGCGGACTGCTCGTACCGTCCGGAGGCCGGGCCACGGTCGATGGCTTCGATGTCGAGAGTCAGGGCGAGGAGGTTCGCCAGCATATCGGCTACGTCTCGCAGGCCTTCTCGCTCTATCGCGATCTGACCGTGCAGGAGAACCTAGACTTCTTCAGTTCCATCTATCGTCTCAAAGGAGCGGAGCGCGCCGAGCGGATCGATTGGGCGATCAACCTCACGCACATCGGCCCCTACCGAGACAGACTCGCCGGCGCGTTGTCCGGCGGATGGAAGCAGCGCCTCGCGCTCGCGGCGGCGCTCATGCACCAGCCGCGCGTCATTTTCCTCGACGAGCCGACCGCGGGCATCGATCCGGTGGCGCGGCGCGAGTTGTGGGATCTCCTCTTCGAGCTTGCCGGCGGCGGCGTGACGATGTTCGTGACGACGCACTACATGGACGAAGCGGAGCGCTGCGCGTCGGTCGCGTATCTCTACATGGCCAAGCTGATCGTCGCCGGGCGGCCGGACACGCTCAAAGAGTTGCCGGAGGTCACACCGGAAG